>CAJXEU010000181.1 GCA_913052525.1 uncultured Actinomycetes bacterium | reverse complement strand
CTTTTGCAAGTTTTGCCAGCTTTCTTGTGTCTTTAAGAAGAATGTCGTTAACTGCTCGTGTCAATGCTCTTTCAAAACCTGCAACGTGAGTCCCGCCTTGGCTAGTGGGAATAGTGTTAACAAAAGATTCCTGGGTGGTGTCGTAGGAATGGACCCACCGTAAAGCTGCTTCAACATTGCATTCACGCTCAACATCAGTCATTTTCCCATCAACGGGCACTCTCTCTGTGAAGGTATCTATCCCAGAAATCCTGATTATTTCCGTGACGTTCTCTCCGTTTGATAAATAATCGACTAGATCTTTTAAACCCCCTCGAGAAACAAACTCAAATGGTTCTTTTGCTCCTCCGGCACGTTTGTCAATAACTTTTATTTTGACGCTCGGAACTAAAAAACAAGATTGCGTTACTCGATCACAGATTTCTTGAACGTCTACAGTTGCATCTTTGTCGAAGATGTCGAAATCCGGCCAAAATCTTATTCTGGTTCCAGATTTAGTTTTAGAAATTTTTTTCACTCGGTTTAGTTCATGGCTTTTCGTAAATTTTGAACCAGCGAAATGTCCAGCAACTCTTTCTTTGAAAGATAATTCGTGGGTGTGTCCTTCGCGATCGACTTGAGCTGTCATTTTAATTGACAAAGCATTAACTACTGAAGCCCCTACACCATGTAAGCCTCCTGAAGCTCCATATGCCCCTCCACCGAATTTTCCTCCAGCGTGGAGTTCGGTAAGCACTACCTCTAGTGCTGAAACTTTCCGTTTAGGGTGCTTATTGACAGGGATGCCGCGACCGTTGTCGGCCACTTCGACTGAGTGATCGCGATGAAGAGTGACTGTTATTTGTTTGGCAAATCCGGCTGCAGCTTCATCAACAGCATTATCAATCAATTCCCATACCAAATGCATAAGGCCAGGGCTTCCTGTTCCTCCTATATACATTCCTGGTCGTTTACGAACGGCGTCAAGTCCTTCAAGGGTTTCTATCGCATCAGCGTCATATCCATTTTTCTTCTTTGAAGAAGACTTTGCTGCAGTTTTTGTTTTTGACTCAGCCATACTTACCACCTTCCAGGGCCAAGCGAGAGGATTTGTCGCTCGGTTGAACCGCTACTTAAGTCACGTTTTGTTGCTTCAATCATCAGAGGCATTGGATTAGGGTCAACTTTTTGAGGATCATCGTCTTTACACATGGTGGCTAACAGTCCAAGAGGTTGGCCGACCCAAGCAAAAGAGAGTTCTTCGCCTTCGTCAATTTTGTTGACTCTGACACCGACTCCATTGCGTCCCCGGCTTTCAAATTCGCTTGTAGGTGTAGCCTTGATTGAACTTCTGTTAGTTATTGTGTATAAAACGTCATCTGCGAGAACCACTCCAGCAGCAACTATTTTTGCACCACCTTTTAATTTCATTCCTGCTATTCCAGCGGCCCCACGTCCTTGAACACTTACGTCTTCTACAGGGGTGCAAAGTACTTGTCCATCAGATGAGACAAGAAGAATATCTACTCTTTCTGGAGCACAGAAAGCCGCAGCAACATGGTCGTCTTTTTTTAGATTAATTAAAGTTTGGCGGGAGCGAGTTTCACGGATTTCGTCAAGAGTTAAACGTTTTACGATCCCTTTTGAAGTAATGATGACCGCATGCTCTTTTCCATCAGCGACGAGAGTATGGAGAACCTCACCTCGGTTCGCTCCAAAGACTTGTGCAGCTGAAGAGCCACGAGTTCGATTTGAAGCATCTGCTAGTTCAGAAGCAAAAATTTGAAGAGCCCTACCTTCGGAAGTAACGGCAGTCACTTTTGAAGTAGTTTGAGTCAATATTGCTGCTGAAAGAATGTCATGACGACCAGGATTAGCTCGGCGTGCACCGTCGACTGGCATACGTCCAATTTGTCCAGAAGTAGAAAGAGTGACGACACAGGGCTCTTCAACTACATCCTGTACTTCTTCAATAACTTCGAATACTGGAAGATCATCAGGATGAGTAATTTCTGTTTTTCTCGGCTGGCCGAACTTCTCTACAGCTTCATTTAATTCGCTTAACACCAGTGTCCGTTGCTTTGCTTCTGACTTAAGTAATTTTTCATAACCGTCTATTGCTAAGACAAGATCATCTCGCTCTTCTTCTATTCTTAGTTTCTCAAGAGCAGTCAAACGCTTAAGGGGCATGTCCAAAATATGATCGGTTTGTATTTGGCTTAGTTTGAATTTCTTCATTAAAGCTTTCCGCGCTTCAGCAGTGTCTTGAGATCCACGGATTATTGTTACGACCTCATCTATCGCATCAAGAGCTATCAAGAGCCCTTCAACAATGTGAAGGCGATCAGTGGCTTTCTGGCGTCGAAATTTTGTTCGCCGCACTACTACGCTTAGGCGATGTTCAATATAGTGGTGGCATAGATCGTAAATACCTAAAGTCTTTGGTTCTCCATTTACTAGAACCACGTTATTGAAACTGAATGATTCCTCTAACGGAGTAGAACGATATAACTCGTTAAGAAGTGTTTGAGGGTTATGGCCTGACTTAACCGTTATCTGAATACGTAAACCGGTATGACGATCCGATAGGTTTTTGAAGTCTGAAATTCCAGGTGTTTTTCCTGATTCGTTCAAGTCTTTTAATTTTCCAATTACTCTCTCAGGGCCAACCATGTAGGGCAGTTCAGTGACGATGATTGCCTGTTTACCGCGACTTAAAGATTCAACATGAGCCTGAGCTCTTATTCGAATAGTTCCTCGGCCTGTTTCGTAGGCTTCACGAAGCCCGTCATCAACGATGATTCCACCGCTTGGGAAGTCAGGACCCGGAAGGACTTCTAGTATCTCGTCAACGGTGGGCTTTGGTCGCCTTTTTTTCATTACGAGTTCAACCGCAGCCGCTATTTCTCCAAGGTTATGAGTAGGCATATTGGTTGCCATACCAACAGCTATTCCTGTTGTTCCATTGACCAATAAGCCTGGTATTAGTCCCGGCAAACAAATGGGTTCAAGGGATTCACCATCGTAGGTAGGCCTAAAATCAACGGTATCTTCATCTATCTCACCCACCATTGACATTGCCGCTGCAGTCAATCTACATTCGGTGTATCTTGCTGCTGCTGGTGGATCATCTAGAGAACCAAAATTTCCTTGCTTGTCAACAAAGGTAATACCGCGAGAAAAGTCTTGCCCGAGACGCACGAGGGCATCATAAATAGCAGCATCGCCATGAGGGTGATAACGACCCATGGTTTCACCAACAACACGAGCGCTCTTGCGATGAGGAGTGTCGGAACGAATCCCCATTCGTAGCATCGCATACAGGATTCTTCTTTGAACTGGTTTCAGTCCATCTCTTACATCTGGTATAGCTCGGGACGTAATAACTGAAAGAGAGTATGCGAGAAAAGATTCACGCATCTCTTCAGCAACAGTGACTTCAACGATATCTTTCGCGAAGCCTGCGTCTTTAGGTAGAAGTTCTTGTTGTTCAGTCACGGTTATATAAGTATTTTCTTTGATCTGCTAT
>CAJXEU010000180.1 GCA_913052525.1 uncultured Actinomycetes bacterium | reverse complement strand
AGGACGAGATAGATGACCGCCGTCTGTTAGCCCAAGCGAGTTTTCAAGCTTGTCAAAATAGACAGTGATTACTAAAAATGAAAACTTATTTAGTCTTCTGTTTTTTCGATCTCTGATGGTTCATCTTCTTTGCTTTTGGTATGACCACGCCTTCGTCGGCTTTCAAAGAGTAATTCTTCATCTATATCGTGACGCTCTGCTGCTGCAGAAACAATCGATTGCAAAGTAGCGGCAAAGGGAAGAGCAAGAAGTGCTCCAACTATGCCAAGAATAGCGTTACCAGCAATAACAGATCCGAAGGCAACTGCAACGTGAATTTCCATAGTGTGTGCTGTTATTCGCGGAGCAAATATGTAATTTTCGAGTTGTTGATAAACGATGATCACAATAAGAGCCCAAATACCAGTAGAAGGTTCATCCAATAACCCAACCAAGAAAGGAAGGATGCCAGCTATATAAGTACCGACGACAGGGATAAATTGTGAAATTACTCCAACCCATATCGCTAGAGCTAGAGAAGAAGGCATTCCAATAATTGCGAATGCAGCCCAATGAATTAATGCAGAGATTAAAGCAAGAATTGCTCTTGAAGATATATAGCCACCAGTCTTAGCAATAGCTATATCCCAAACTTCTAGAACTCGCTTTTGTCGATGAGCGGGAAGAAGAGAACAGACTGACCGTCTTAACTTGGGTCCTTCTGCAACAAGATAGAAAGAGAAGAGGCCGATTGTAAACAATTGGAAAAGAATATTTACAATGGTTGAACCAAACTGAGCTAAGTCATCGGCAAAAGTTCCAAGTTGCTTTGCAAGAGCTCCCTCTTCGTAGTCGTTTCGAATATCAGCAGTGGCACCCTCAATTCCAAAGTTGTCTTCAAGAAACTCATCAATATCAGATAGATAATTTGGGATGTTGCCTGAAAACTCAGTTAATTGATCAGCTAATAAGGAACCTACAGCTATCCCAAACCCTCCAATCGCTCCTAGAACAGATAGGAACATTAAACCAGTTGCTAGGCCTCGGCGTATATTCCATCTTTCCATTCTGTTTACTGCGGGCTCAATGGCGAAGGAAAGGAAAAGAGAGACCAAAATCATTATTGATAATGACCGCAGATCCGAAAGAATACTTAATACATATCCAAGTACTGCATAACCGATAAGCCCCAAAAGGATGGCTCTAGTTAGCCAAGCAGGTGGTTTTGAAGGTGAATTAGTTTCTGAGGTCTTTGGCATTAAACATGAAAGTAGTGCCAAATAATAGAGTTAAGAGGGATACTCTCATTCAGCAGTTGTATTAGCGTTACTTTGCCTTTAGCCTTAATCCTTGGCGTCTTGCGGGAAATACTCGGACGTGACAAATTTAAGTTCGTGAAGGCCTTAGTTTTTTTAGCTAGGAACCGCACGACACAACCGAATTATACGCTCCGCTAGGCACAGGCCTATGCGGAGTTTCCATTTGAATAAACGCTTAATTTTGGTGCTTACGCAGTGAGTTATACCAAAAATTCAGGAACAATTATGGCTAGCAAAGCAATAGTCGGCGAAAAAGTCGGCATGACACAGGTTTGGGATGAAGAGAACCAAATTATCCCTGTAACTGTTTTACGTGTGCGGCCAAATCGGGTTGTTCAAGTAAAAACACAAGAACGGGATGGCTACAGTGCTCTTCAAGTGACTTTTGGCCAAAAAGATATTGAAAAAATGACACAACCCGAAGCAGGCCATTTTGC
This sequence comes from uncultured Actinomycetes bacterium, assembly GCA_913052525.1. Classification (GTDB taxonomy): domain Bacteria; phylum Actinomycetota; class Acidimicrobiia; order Acidimicrobiales; family MedAcidi-G1; genus MedAcidi-G2B. The sequence goes on along the minus strand of CAJXEU010000180.1, from coordinate 1,813 downwards.
GAATTCTGGTGTTGCGCCTGGTGGGCGTCTTGTAGAACTTCGACTTGACGATGTAGCTGAATATCAAGTTGGACAAGAGTTAACAGTTGCAGAAATAGCTGAAACTGGACGGGTGGATGTTACATCTGTCAGCAAAGGAAAAGGTTTTGCAGGAGCAATGAAACGCCATGGTTTCGCAGGCTTACCAGCCTCGCATGGTGCCCACAAAGTACACCGTAAACCTGGAGCAGTGGGACAATGCGCCACCCCATCTCGAATTTTTAAGGGAAAGCGCATGCCAGGACGTATGGGGAATCAGAAAACCACCATTCTTAATTTGATGGTTGTAGAAGCTGATGAAGAACGCCAAGTTCTCTTAGTGAGAGGCTCAGTTCCTGGCCCGAATGGTTCAGTTGTGCTAATTCGTGATGCGGTCAAAGGATCTTAGAAAATGAGTAACGTGACTTTACATGACCGTGATGGAAAATCTGCAGGCTCAATAGATTTAGATCAAAATATATTTGGTATTGAGCCCAATGTCCCGGTGATGCATCAAGTCGTAACTGCTCAGTTGGCAGCACGTAGAAGTGGAACACAAAGCACGAAGACCCGTTCTGAAGTTCGTGGAGGTGGAGCTAAACCTTGGAGACAGAAGGGAACAGGGCGCGCTCGCCACGGATCAATTCGGTCACCAATGTGGCGTGGTGGAGGTGTTGCTTTAGGCCCCAAGCCTCGAAGCTATGCCCAAAAAACACCAAAAAAAATGATAGCTCTAGCTCTTAAGTCGGCGCTTTCTGATCGCGCAGCTGAAGGAAAAGTTTTAGTCGTTGATTCTTGGAACTTTGAAGTCCCTTCAACTAAAGAAGCCCGAACTTCTCTAAGTAATTTAGGTACAGAAGGCCGAGTTTTAGTAGTAGCGGATCGAGAAGAAGTGAATACTTGGAAAAGTTTTGCAAATTTGCCTTTTGTGCACACCCTTAGTGCAGGCGAATTAAACGCCTACGACATTCTGGTAAGTGATTGGGTGGTCTTTACGAAAGAAACGCTTCCTTCTTCGATGCAGAAAGAAGAAGAGAAATGAAAGACCCACGGGATGTCATAATTGAACCAGTTGTGTCTGAGAAGTCTTACAGTCTTCTTGAGGACAATGTATACACATTTGTAGTTCATAAATCAGCTACGAAGCCAGAGATTCGAAACGCTGTTGAAACAGTATTTGATGTGACTGTTACTAAAGTAAATACCCTAAATCGCGATGGAAAAAGAAAAAGAAATCGGCGTACAGGAACTTTCGGTAAGCGTCCAGATATAAAACGAGCCTATGTCACTCTTGTTGAGGGTGACTCAATTGAACTGTTTGAGGTGTAGCAGATATGCCGCAACGTAGACGTAAACCAACAAGTCCGGGTCGCCGCTTCCAAACGGTTTCCGATTTTGCTGAGATAACAAAAACAAAACCTGAGCGTTCCCTTGTTGAAAAACAAAATTCAACTGGAGGACGGAACAACTATGGTCGTAAAACAGCTCGTCATCGTGGTGGGGGGCATAAGCAGCAATACCGACTTGTTGATTTCCGAAGAAACAAAGATGGGGTTCCGGCTAAAGTAGCAGCAGTTGAATATGACCCGAATCGTAGTTGTCGGATCTTGCTTCTTCATTATCATGATGGCGAAAAACGTTATATTCTCGCTCCCAAAGGTGTAGAGGTAGGAGAAACACTCTACTCAGGACAAGGTTCTGAGATTAAATCCGGCAATGCTCTCCCTCTTCGATATATACCAGTCGGAACTACAATCCATAACGTTGAGTTGTATCCCGAAGGTGGGGGCAAACT
>CAJXEU010000179.1 GCA_913052525.1 uncultured Actinomycetes bacterium | reverse complement strand
TTAAATCACTTGAATTTCTTGGGCCGCAGTTCGGACATGGGACGACAATCATTAGTGACCCACCGCCGCTGCACCTTTTTCTCCAACAAGGTCTCCTGTGGTGAAGCGTTCAATATTAAAAGATTGAATAAGTTCTGCTGTTTTTCCAGTGGCGATTGTTTCGGCCATCGTTTCTCCGGAAACCGGGCCGGCTTTAAAGCCATAAGTTCCCCATCCAACATCGACAAGAAACCCTTCAACAGGAGTAAACCCCATGACTGGTGAGTAATCAGGTGTCATGTCGCATAGTCCTGCCCATTGTCGCAGTAGTCTCATTTCTGCAATACCGGGCATTAGTTCTAAGACATGGCCTGCTAGTTCTTCGGTGAATTCCAGTGTTCCATTTATGCGATACGTTCCGACTGGGTCTACAGAGGCACCAAATACAAGCTCCCCTCTATCGGTTTGACTTACATAAACGTGGAGTGAACCGGACACAACCACAGTCGGCAAGAATGTTTTACAAGGCTCCGTAACCGCAGCTTGGAGGGGATGAGTGGTGATAGGTAATTTCACTCCAACCATATTGGAAATAAGTGAAGACCATCCAGCGGTACAGTTCACAACAACCGGTGCGCTTATGTCGCCCTTATTTGTCCGTACACCCGTTACTTTGCCGCCAGGTCCCTTCCCGTTTGAGTGTTCTCCTCCCTCACAGAGTATGTCTAGAACTTCAGTTTGTTGATGAAGATGAACCCCCAAGTGATCTGCTGCTCTTGCGTAACCCCAAACAACTGCATCATGCCTGATAATCCCGCCCGGTGGATGAAAAAGAGCTCCAAGTATCGGATATCGCGTATTCGAGGAAATATCTAAACTTGGGGCTTCCTTTTTAACTTCGCTTGGGTCTATAACACTTGAATCAATGCCTTGAAGTTTGTTGACTTCAGCTCGCCAATGCATTGTGCGCAGCGCTGAATCCGTATGCGCAAGGGTTAGGTGACCGCGTCGTGAAAACATCACATTCAAATTCAGGTCGCGAGTCATCTCGTTGTAAAGAGTTAGAGAGCGATCGTAGAAAGCTACTCCTTCTGGTGTTAGATAGTTTGATCGAACAATGGCGGTGTTGCGTCCAGAACCGCCCCCACCTAGATAACCTTTGTCGAGCACTGCGACGTTTGTGATCCCGTAATTTTGAGCAAGATAATAGGCAGTAGCAAGCCCATGTATTCCTCCACCAACGATGATTACGTCATAAGAAGAATTTAGGGGTTGACTATTCCACATCCGTGGCCAGTCACCATGAGATAATCCATGTTTTAATAATTTCAGAGCTGAATATTTGTATTGAGATTTTTTCATCTAGGCCCACCGGAAGAAAAACTTGGCACCAGTCTTCTTTTGTAAGAATTAATAGAGTATTTATTAGAAACTAATGGTCGCTCTACTTTCATTCCGAGAATCTTAAAGGGTAAAGTGCAAGAATGTCGGGAATACATGTAATTAGTCATCCGCTTGTGCAACACAAGTTAACTCAGATGCGGAGAGTAGATACTCCCAGTGAACGTTTTCGTCAATTGCTTACTGAAACTAGTTTGCTTCTCACCTATGAAGTCACTCGAGATCTCCCTTTAGTTACTTCTAAGATCACAACGCCACTTACCGATATGGAGGCGCCAGAGCTGGTCAGCCATCCAGTAGTGATTTCTATTCTCCGTGCAGGAAACGGATTATTAGACGGCGTACTTCAAGTAGTTCCTGGAGCTCGAGTTGGACATGTTGGCCTCTACCGGGATCATGACACGCTTGAAGCTGTTGAGTATTACTGCAAATTCCCGCCGCTAGAGAACCAAACGGTTATTGTGGTTGATCCGATGCTTGCTACTGGTAATTCTGCCGCCGCTGCTCTGAGCAGAGTTAAGGCTGAAAACCCAGGAGAAATTCGATTCCTGTGTCTGTTGGCAGCGCCAGAGGGCATAGAAAGCCTTCAATCAGCGCATCCTGATGTAGCCATTTGGACTGCTTCAATTGATGAACGCCTCAATGAAGTAGGTTACATCGTTCCTGGTTTAGGAGATGCTGGCGATCGTATCTTTGGCACCACATGACTAATTTGCCTTCTTTTGATCATCCACGGACCATCTCAGAAGATGCCAAAGACTCTTTCAACATAAATGGCCATCTACTAGTTGAGGGTTTATGTTCAAGCGAAGAGTTAGCCCCATTTGTTGATCCGTTACTAAACATTGGAAACGAAATTGCTTGGAATAAAAATGTTCCTATAGAAGATCAAAGAACTTACGACCGTGCCTTTCATCAAGCACTAAATTTATGGCGTGTAGACCCGATTGTTCAGACTTTTGTTACGGCAAAACGTTTCGCACACGTCGCAGCACAATTACTCAACGCTCAAGGAGTCCGGCTTTACCACGATCAATTATTAAACAAGAAAGCTAACGGAGGGCATACCCCCTGGCATCAAGATGCCTACTACTGGCCTATCGATGGTTGCCAGGCGATTACGATGTGGATGCCGTTGGTAAATGTTTCCGCAGCGATGGGACTTGTCGAATTTGCTAACAAAAGCCACCAAAAGGGTGATCTTAAAGGAGGAGCTATTTCTGGAGCTTCCGATCAGTTATTTAGTGAACTTGTCGAGAAAGAAGAATATCTTCTTTCATCTCACGATTCCTTAACTGCAGGTGATGCGACTTTCCATGCCGGATGGACTTTGCATCGTGCCGGAAGCAACACCACAGAGGTAGATCGACCCGCTATGACCATCATCTATATTGTTGATCAGTGTCAAGTGACTCAGATCGAGCGAGATGAGCAACGCTTAGATCTTCTTATGTATTTACCGGGAGTAAAAGAAGGTGATGTAGCCATGTCACCCATGAACCCACTTCTTTGGTCCCAAGAAAAATAGTAAGGTCAACCAAGTGAACGTTCCTTCTGCAACAGATCTGCTACGCACGCAAAGACGAGTATTCAAAGGGTTTCGACTATTCGCTACTTGCGATACAGACATGCCACCAGGCTCAAATACGCAACCAACTATCCTTGCAGCAAACCATCGAAGCCTTGCTGACTTATTTTTAGCAGCCAGCCTATTACACGTATGGAAATGGCCTGTTCGTCCTTTAGTTGCAGGGTCTTACTTTGAAAAACCTCTCATAGGAACTCTTCTAAGGCGACTAGGCGCTATTCCGGTAACTGGAAGCGACGCTATTGAAAAGGCATCAGAGGTGCTCGCTTCTGGAGTGTCGGTTGCTGTTATGCCTGAAGGCCGAGTAGTTCGACCCGAAGAATGGAAACCAACTGGAGTCGGTACTCCAAGAATAGGGGTAGCAAAACTTGCTATTGAGACAAGATGCCCCGTGTTGTTAATTGGTGTTGCCGGAACTGAGGAACTTTGGCCAAGAGGTCAACTTCTTCCAAAATTCACTCCGTGGAAACGCACTAAACTTGTTGTTCGATTGAAATCTCTTGGAACCGTAGAAGAGAGCGACCCAGAAGTTGCTTTGAATCAAATTTGGTCTGGAGTTCAAGAAATGGTAGAAAAAGCCGATTCTGAACGCCACACCACCAAGAAC
>CAJXEU010000178.1 GCA_913052525.1 uncultured Actinomycetes bacterium | reverse complement strand
AACATCTCTTCTATCGCAGGACTCCGACCAGTAGGTAGCTCAATCCCATATTCAATTTCTAAAGCGGGTGTCAACCAAATGACAAGACTGATGGCTAACGTGCTTGGCCCAGAGGTTCGAGTTAATGCTGTGGCTCCTGGTTTAGTTGAAACTCCTTGGACAGAATCTTGGGACACTCTTCATGCAGCGGTGGCTTCAAGGGCTCCTATGAAACGTTCAGCTACTGCGGAAGATTGTGCTGAAGCTGTGCTTGGAATTTTGAGAAACACTTATCAAACCGGTGACATAGTTGTTGTCGATGGTGGCCTGACTTTGAGTTGAACTGTTTGATTAGTTTTTTTGATCAAACCGGCTAGCGAAAGATGGGATTTGGCCAGATTGTGGAACGATTCCATGTTCTCCGCCGTTGTGGGCTCGTTCGTAAAGGAAGAGTTCTTTCACTACTGGACGTGTTGGAGTAGCTGTGAGCCAGAGTCGTAAGAGTTCCCGTTTGCGTTCTGGATAGTTAGTGAACGCTGTTCTCGCGTGAAGAACTGTGTAGTTATTGGCGAATATTGTTTCGCCGGGTTGCAAAGTAAAAGTTAATCTTAGATCTTCTCGTTGAGCGGTGGATTCAAAGACTTTCAATGCTTCTTTTTCTTCTTTGCTTAGTGCGGCGTTTGGATCTTCGTCGGCGGCAATTTCTATGAATTCTTTTACATACCGACAACTTAGTTTTCCTTCTTTTTCGCTATAGACAGGTACCCGCCAAGGGGTTACGTCTGGGCAATCTGGTTCTTGTTCGCCGAAACGATGATAATGAAACCCTCGTTGGAGGGCTTCCAGCATGTCTGGGTTATTCTTTTTTATCTCTTCGTAAATGGTCAGTGAACTCACGAAATGGCTTATACCACCAGTAGCGCCGGGATATAAACATAAAAAACTAAGTATGTCGCTCGGGTCTGTATGTGGGGTGAGTTCTGTTCGGTTGCGATACGCCCGAGCATGCGGGTCTACGTCAGTAGCGTCAATAATGTGTCCTAACCTCTCCCCCATAACACTTTGAGAAACAGCCTTGCCTAGTCTGAGTCCGATACCCCAAAAAAAGAATGCGATTTCTTGGGATGAGAGTCGTTCAACCGGGAATCCTTTCAATAGAACCATTCCGGTTCCTTCCAGGATTTCGTACCGTACTTTTTCGATTATTTCCCCAAGATCGCCTAAGGGAAGATCTTCCTGGGTTGCATCTGTCACTTTGCCTTCTTTTGAAGCAAGGCGGATAGCTGCCTGTTCTAGCGTTGAGGCGGCAGGGAGATCAATATCTATTGTAAAATCTTTTATCCCTTGAGTTTCGGATCCTTTCCAAAGACCCTCTGTGGGGAGAACTACATCAAGATTCTTAACCATTTACTGCTTTAACCTCATACTGTGATTGCCACTTATCAGGTGGGTTCCCAGCTTGATCACAAGAAAGAACTGGTGTCTTTTCTATTTCCGCTAAAACAATATCAAATTTGATTTCACATTGGCTTTCAGGACAGACACCAGTTACCAAAACTTTTATTTCTGAATCATTCTCTGAAACCACGACGGTTTTCCTCTGGTATTTGTCCCAATTCCATCCATAAAGGTTCAAGCCTTCTCTTTCAGCGATTTGCTCTGGTCCTTTCTTTAAACCACACCATCCTCTATTTTTCTTTATCAATTTTTCGTCAACAGGGGTTTGGTTAAAGATCTGGTAAAGGTTCTCCATATTTAGATGAGACCACATTCGTCCGTCGGGAAAAGTGACTGCAGTTGGTGCGAAACGATGACCTCCAAGATGGCTGACTCTTCTCACTTTTACTTCTTGCAAGTTTGCCTCTGCTTCGAGATATAGCGATGTCCCTTCTGACCCGCAACAAACGTCATGGCTTCCTTGGGTGCAAATCCATAACTCTCTTACCTCTTCTACCTGTTCCTGGGGCTTGTTTCTGAAATCTTCTGACCTCTTTCCATCAAGTGCGTTCTCTAAGGTTTCCAAAAGGTTTGATGGCTGGAAAATCCATTGGGTTCGCTCTAATAAACTTTTACCTGGCTGAACACTCTGCTTTAGTTCATATGCCGTCACTGTTAGCTGATCATTATTTTCTGGAACTGACGCCAGTAAACGAACTGACGAAGAATAGTTATCTAGTAGTTCCGTTACCCCGGTAAGAAGTTCGTGATTTAATACTGGCTTAGGCCAAGGAAGTGGCGCATCTATTGCCAGAAAAAAATCAGCTCGTAATGCAGTCCCACCCGAATCAAGTTCTAACTCTCTGGTTACCTCTGAGCAACGTTGGCCGATTTCTAAATTTGTTAACACATAAAAAGTTTATGTAACGAAATTAATTTGTGCTCTATTACCGCTTAATGCTGCAGTTATGTAAGTGTTAATTGCCCAAACTAGAAACTCAGTCACTTCGACCCGAGAGGTTATGAATCTAAATTCGGGACTTAAGGCCCTAGTTGATACAAACCAAATCGACTTGGATAATAACGACTATTATCCAATATTTTAACCACCAACTCAACTAAATACGGAGTAATCATGGCACTAACCGAAGACCGCACCAAACGGGACCTCCCGACCGAGAGTTCGCTAGGCCAACCCCTTGATTGGGAATGGTTACGTGGAGCTAAATCAGAATGGGGAATGAAACCCACCCCTTCAAAGCGCGGCCTCACCATGATGGATATTGCTCAAGGCTCTTACGGGGTTATTGAAGACAGCCCTAAATACCGCTCAATGTCACCTCGAGGGGCCGACATTGATGAAAACACTCCAGACATGGGCTACATCCTCAACCATAAATCACAGGTATGGGCCGAAAACGTAATGGAACTTTACGAAGAGGCTGTTGCTCGCCAATGGTCTTCCACTAGAGACATTCCTTGGAACGAACTCCAAGAATTGCCGTCTGACATTGAGCATGCCATGTGTCAACTCTGTACTGTTTTAACTGAAATAGAGATGATCGCTACAGACTTGCCCGCAAAATGGATGTGGCGCATGAATCACCATTTCTTAGAAGCCAAAATGTTTCTCTCCACTCAAATCATGGACGAAGCTCGCCACAGCGATGTCTTTCGCAAACGAGCATTGGCCAACGGAGGTGGCTTATTAATGTCACGTTCAGGCACCGACAGTTTGCTTCGAAGTATTTTGGAAGCAAAGACCTACACCCAGGCCTCAGCACTTTTACACCTCTTAGGCGAAGGATTTATCCTGGATGTGTTTCGGCAAGGTGAGTTGATTGCCCCTACCCACGTAGAGAAAAAAATATTCCGCTTATCCATGCAAGACGAGGCTCGACACGTGGCTTACGGAACCATGCACATCCGCCAAGCCATTGCCGCCGATCCAGACGAAGCAGAAGAAATCCATGAAGCACTTGATCATGGTGAGAGAATCTTTTTAGAGTTTGGCACCAGCCCTACTTTGTCAACTGCTTTAGCTGTGCTACTCGCCGGCGGCGTAGAACACATTGAAGACAAAGGCTTTCCCATGCAATCAATCTTGGCCACCAAAATATTCACATCTTATTTAGCTCGGTGTGAACGAGCGGGCCTGAACCGCATTGAGCGCACCAAATTACCGCTTGAG
>CAJXEU010000177.1 GCA_913052525.1 uncultured Actinomycetes bacterium | reverse complement strand
ATTCTGGATCGCTAAAGCGATCCGACCGCATCAAGTTTCATTAGTTCCTAGGTTTGCTCTTCTGAAACGCTTACTGCAAATATCTGTTCAACTTTTCATGCGTAATCTTTCTCTGGCTGGAACTTTCTTATTTGCTACTGCTGTCGCCACTCGTATTAGTGATATTGATATTGCCGCTCACCAAGTCGCTTTTCAGATGTGGTTTACTTTGGCGATGGCTATGGATGCTATGGCTATCGCGGCACAAGCCATGATCGGCAACCTTCTCGGGGCTGGCGATTCGAAAGAGGCGCAAAAAGTTGGGGAAAGAACCATTATTTGGTCAGTGGGTATTGGGGTGGTTGGTGGAGGCGTACTAGCCGCTACCCATCTTCCACTAGCTCAAGTTTTTTCTAACGATCCATCAGTGATTGCTTTATCTGGATTCTTATTTCTTCACGTGGCATTAATGGCTCCACTATCTGGAGTGGCTTTCGCTTTAGATGGCATTCTCATCGGGGCAGGTGATCATAATTATTTAGCTAAAGCAATGACTACGTCTGCTATTTTCACAATCCCGCTTATGAGTCTTACACGCATTTGGGATCTTGGAATCGGCTGGTTATGGGCAGTGATTTGGTTATTTATGGGACTTCGCTCAGTCTTATTAGGGGCACGTTTTCTTAGTGGTCGCTGGCAGGTTACTGGAACTTAGTTTTCTGCACGACGTAAAAGAATGTCGTTAACGACTTTCCCGTCTGCTTGACCTTTCGTCATTTTCATCACTTGGCCGACGAAAAAACCAGACTTTTTCTTGCGCTCTTCCGCGTCTCCTTGAGCGAAAGCTGTCCAATCGTCAGGATGTTCCGTAATTATTCCTTCGATTAGTGCTTCAAGTTCTGAAGAGTCCATTGCTTCGAATCCGTGGTTAGCCGCAATTTTTGCTGGGTCCCCACCATTGTCTACGAGATCAGCCAGCACTGTTTTTGCTTGCGTGGCGCTTAGATCTCCACTTGTTTCTAGATCTATAAGTGCAGCGAATGCGTCTACGGTGAGTTGCCCTACTCCGTCAGCTAAATTGTTCGCGAGATGCACTAGTACACGCGTGGCGTCGGCTCCTTTTTTAATTGCTGACATTGCGAAATCATCCAGATTTCTTTCAACTATTAGCGTTGCGGCTTTAGGTTCTATTTCTGCTGCTTCCGCTAGGTCAATTCGTCGTTGGCGAGGCAATGGTGGCATTGCTTCTTTTATTTCGGCGATCCACTCTGGAGATGGGTCTAAGGGGACAAGGTCTGGTTCGGAAAAGTAGCGATAATCAAAGGCTTCTTCTTTTGAGCGAAGTTTGTGCGTACGTCCATCTGCTTCGTCCCAGTGGCGGGTTTGTTGTTCTACTTCTTGACCGGAAGTGATGATGTCGACTTGGCGTCTTGCTTCATATTCGATTGCTCTTCCTAGAGATCGAAGCGAGTTGATGTTCTTGACTTCGCATCGAGTTCCAAATTCTTCATTTCCTTGTAGGCGAACTGAAACGTTGCAGTCAACTCGCATTGATCCTTCTTCCATTTTTCCGTCTGAAGCGCCAATAGCGACCAGGATGGAGCGTAATTCTGATACGTAATCTCGAGCATCATCTGCGCTTCGTAAATCAGGTGCTCCTACAATTTCAATGAGAGGGACTCCGGCTCGGTTGTAATCAACGAGTGAATAGTCGGCTTCGTGTATACGTCCGCCGCCTCCTACGTGTGAACTTTTGCCGGTGTCTTCTTCTAGGTGGGCTCGTTCTATACCTATTTGACGGCCATCAGGGAGTTCAAGCCATCCTCCTTCATTGATTGGGAGATCAAATTGTGAGATTTGGTAAGCCTTAGGCATATCTGGGTAAAAATAGTTTTTTCGAGCAAAAACTGATCGTTGAACTCGACTGTTCAGCGCTAAGCCGACTCGGATAGCTAATTCCACAGCTTTCTGGTTCAAAACAGGTAATGATCCGGGAAGGCCTAAGGAGACAGGGTCAATATTGGTGTTTGGGTCTCCTCCAAAGATATTTCGTGCGGATGAAAAGAGTTTGGTGGCTGTTGCGAGTTCAGCGTGAACTTCTAACCCGATCACTATTTCCCATCCGTCAAGAGTGTTATCAGTCATGCCTGTCCTTGATTTGAAAACTCAAGTACCGCTCCGGCACGGAACATCGTGTGTTCGTCCATAGCAGGTGCTAAGACTTGTATACCGACTGGAAGCCCGTCTGTTCCTTTACCAAAAGGAACAGACATTGCGGGATGTCCTGCCAAGTTGGAAGAGATAGTACAAATGTCTTGCAAATACATTTGAAGGGGGTCTTCAGTTTTGTCCCCTAGAGGGAAGGCGGTGGTAGGGGCAGTAGGGCTGAGAAGTAAGTCATATTTCTCATAGGCATTTGCGAAATCGTTCATTATAAGAGTTCGAACTTTTTGCGATTTTCCGTAGTAGGCGTCGTAATAACCAGCAGAAAGAGCATAAGTGCCGAGCATGATTCGACGTTTTACTTCATCTCCAAAACCTGCTGTTCGAGTCGCAACCATCATTTCTGAAGTTGTTTTAGCGTCGACTCTTGGACCGAATCGGACTCCGTCGTATCGGGCTAAATTTGAAGAAGCTTCCGCAGGAGCGATCACATAATAGGCAGACAGTCCATAAACAGTTGAAGGCACGGATGTTCGTTCAACTATGGCTCCAGCGGTAGTGAGTGCTTGCACTGCGTCGTCTAAGCAGCTGAGCACTTCATCAGAAATGCCTTCAACTGCTCCCCCGCTTAATTCGTCTATTACCCCGATTCGAAGTCCTTTTACTCCCTGAGTTAAAGCCGTGGAGAGATCAAGTGGAGGTTCAATAATAGAGGTTGTATCTAGTGGGTCATGCCCAGATATTGTTTCAAGTAGTAGTGCTGCGTCGGAAACTGTTTCTGCGAACGGGCCGATTTGATCCAAACTGGAGGCGAAAGCTACGAGACCATAACGGGAAACGCGACCATAAGTCGGTTTTACTCCCACCACTCCACATAGTGCTGCGGGTTGGCGAATAGAACCACCGGTATCACTGCCGATCGCTAGAGGCGCGAATCCTGCCGCCACTGCTGCTGCTGAACCTCCGGAAGATCCGCCAGGAACACGTGTCGTATCAAGAGGGTTTCGTGTGGGCCCAAAAGCAGAATTTTCTGTTGACGCCCCCATTGCGAATTCATCAAGATTTGTTTTTCCTACTATTACTGCTCCTGCATCCCGGAGGCGTTTAATGATGGTGGCATCATATGGAGGGCGCCAACCATCAAGAATTTTTGAAGAACAAGTGGTGGGTATTCCTAAAGTACAAATGTTGTCTTTCACCGCTACAGGTATTCCAGCTAACGGCCCCGGATCTTTCCCTTTCGCTATCAGTGCATCTATGCCTTCTGCTTCATTTCTGGCTTCTTCTGTCATCACCAGATTAAAGGCGTGGATTTCTTCTTCTCGGTCTTGAATAACTGTTAAATGGTTCTCAAGAACATCTTTGGCTGTTGTTTCGCCTTTTCGAATTGCTGATGAGATTTCTCTAGCGTTCATGAGGGATCTCCTAGAGCGGGAGGAACTTTGAACTGATTATTTTCAACTTG
>CAJXEU010000176.1 GCA_913052525.1 uncultured Actinomycetes bacterium | reverse complement strand
TGTCAATAGAGGGACAAAAGCTATGAGAGATACCAGGCTCTACAACGTAAATGTTTTTCCGTCTAAAACCAAGCACTGAAGACAACTCAGCGCGAGAAGACTCAGACAGAGTCACTATTGGGGTTGAACGATAAAAATTTGGAAAAATTTTCCTTTCAAGAAAACGGCCGAAACCTGCTAAAGGTCGAGGAAGTGCAACATCCCATAGAGGACCATGTTGATGATGAAGAAAAGCCATATTTGGACCTCTTGTCAACAGTGGGGTCATAAACGGAACACCATTCCAAACTTCAACAAGAGCATCAAAACGGCCAAATCGACGTGCAAGTACATCCATTGGAGCGGTTAGAAAAACACCGAAACGTCCACCGGAACGAACAGATGCATAGCCACTTCGTGAAATCGATTTAACTGACTTCTCTACGGCAGACGTTCGGAAAGTAACCTGAAGACCTTTTGCTGCCCAAATTTCGGCAATATTATGCGAATGTACTTCCGATCCACCTGCATCTGGATCATCAATGTCACGCCATTGGAGAATTAAAACTCTATTAATCCCTGATTTATCAATAAGGAAATCTAAATTCCCTTCTGGTAAACGGTTTAAACCCATAGAAGAATCGTAGTTGCTTTCAGTCAAAGTCGAGTTCAACAGCAAATAAGTGGCAGAATTATCCAAATGCTGTTTCCCACTATTACCTTCGCAATCTTTTTAACAATAGTCCTATTAGTGCACACAGTTTTACTTAAGAAACCCACCTTATGGAAAATCTGCATGCTGCTAGCGAGCTACATATTTTACTCATGGTGGGACTGGCGCTTCCTAACTCTTATATGGACGTCAACTTTAGTTGACTTCTGGGCAGGACACAGAATAGAAAACACCACATCAACTAACAGTAAGCGGTCATATCTCCTATTAAGCGTCTGCACTAATCTTGGAATACTTGGATATTTCAAATACGCCGGATTTTTCGTTGATTCATTCGTCGATGTAATGGGCGGTCTGGGTTTTAACCTTTCTGTTGAACCGCTTCGAATAATTCTTCCAGTTGGTATCAGCTTCTACACGTTTCAAACAATGTCATATTCAATCGACATTTACAGAAATAATCTCAAACCCACTAAGTCACTTCTCGATTTTGCATTATTCGTAGGTTTCTTCCCGCAACTTGTTGCAGGACCAATTGTGAGAGCGAAAGATTTTCTCCAACAGCTTTCCACCAACAATCGGGAACCACTACAAATGGGAAGAGCAACGAAACTAATTCTCGGAGGACTCTTCAAAAAGATAGTTATTGCAGATTTATTAGCAACAGAAATAGTAGACGGAGTTTTTAGTAACCCTGCAGGTTCAACAGGCTTAGAAACACTAATGGGTATATATGGTTACGCTTTGCAAATTTATGGAGATTTCAGCGGTTACAGCGACATAGCTATTGGAATCGCATTACTACTTGGTTTCCAATTTTCAGATAATTTCAATCAACCTTATCGAGCGTTAAGTCTTCAAGATTTTTGGAGACGATGGCACATAAGTCTCTCATCATGGTTGCGCGACTATTTGTATATAGGACTCGGCGGAAACCGAAAAGGAAAGGCAAAAACATACCGAAATCTGCTATTAACAATGCTTTTAGGGGGCTTATGGCATGGTGCGGCTTGGACTTTTGTTGCATGGGGGTTACTCCACGGTGGGGGACTTGCAATAGAACGAGCTATCGATGGAAGACTAGTTGAGTCTGTAAACCAGAAACCTTTTCGTAGATTCGTAAGAGGCTTTTTAACCTTCCATTTGGTTTGTGCAGGGTGGGTCTTTTTCCGCTCAGTTGACATGGAGCGTGCGTTCGAAGTTTTTGCAGCTTTGGGCAACAGTTGGAGCTCAGCACCGTCAATGAACTGGGGAATTACTTCAGTTCTTTTAATAGGATTATTAACACAGACTTGCAAAATTGGTAAATTTGATCGCTTTTGGGACAAATTTTCGACTTTTCCATCAATTGTGCAAGGAATGGCATTGTCCGTAGCAATAGTAGGGATGGATTTATTGGGGCCAGATGGAGTTGCTCCATTCATATATTTTCAATTCTAAAGTAAGGTGTCAAAATGACTGATTCAGAAAATCTTGAAGAATGCTGGTTAGACGACGCTGTACGTGAAGAACTTTTAGAACTCCAAAATGAATGCATTTTCATGTGGGTCAACAATGCTGGTCAGCCTTTTGGCGTGACGATGAGTTATATATGGCGGGACGGAAGTTTTTGGCTCACGTGTGCTAAAGCCAGAAAGCGTGTGCCTGCGATAGAAAAAACTGGCTATGCGGCAATATCAATCACATCAAAAGGAACTGATTTAGGAACAGGTAAAACAGCGTCATACCGTGGGCCTTGCACGGTTCATGAAGATGAAGAAACTCTTAAATGGATGTTGCCCGAGCTGGCCAATGCTGTAAGGCCAGACAATGGAGAAGGAGCAAAAGCGTTTCTTGAGCATTTAGACACCCCTAATCGGGTGGTGCTTAAGCTTACACCTGAATACAAACTTGATTTTGACAGTTCAAAAATGTGGAAACACAGACCTGATGCCGCACCGCCTGGACGTTTATGAAGGTAGCAATTACTGGTGCGAGTGGTTTTTTGGGCTCACACTGCGTGGCAAAGGCAATCAATAAAGGTCACTCAGTTCGCCTTCTGGTCCGTAATGCTGAAAAGGCTCATGATGCCCTAAAAATGCACGGAATCAAAAAAGAGCTAGTCGAAATTGTATATGCAGACTTAGAGGACGAAGTTTCACTCGATAAAGGGCTAGAAGACGTGGACTCGCTTTTACACACTGCAGCAATATTTAGCTTAAGTCCACTGGATTCTAAATCAATGATGACAGTAAACCCTTCAAGCACTCAAGCACTCTTATCATCTGCTGTGAAACATAAACTTGAACAGGTTGTTTACGTTTCAACTATGGGAGTGTTTGCACCTATTACTGGAGATGATATTGATGAGGATACTGAAACTTCAACAGGATTAGGACCCTACACAAAAAGTAAGATCCAATCAGAAAAGATTGCAAGACAATTTCAGAAGAACGGAACTCCCGTAAATATTGTTTACCCCGGCGGAATATTCGGTCCCATCGACCCAAATCCCAATTTAAGTGACTCCATGGGAATGCTGACAGAAATACTTAAACGGAATATTGGATTAACCGCAAAATCAGCCAAATTAGCGATGGTTGATGTAAGAGACGTCGCTGATGTCTGCGTAGGAGCGTTAAACACAGAGTCGAAAAGCGCCCGTTACCACACGTGGGGGGAACTTGTAACCATGGATCAAGTTATAGAACTCGTTAAGAAAATCACAGGCAGAAAAATTCACTTCTATTCAACCCCACTGTTTTTATTAGATGCATTAGGACTACTCGGTGAAATATTTACCCTTACAACACGCATACGTCTACCTTTTGCCAAAGAGTCAATGAAAATGTTCACGCAAAATGCGCGCGTGAACGGACCAGGAGAAATTGATCAATCTCCAGCTAATAAAGATTTTGGGTTTCAAAGTATTTCACTCGAAGAGTCTTTGACAGATGCACTGAGATGGCTTCACTATGCTGGACACTTGACGGCTAAACA
>CAJXEU010000175.1 GCA_913052525.1 uncultured Actinomycetes bacterium | reverse complement strand
CCAATACTCCAGCTATCTCTTTGATAATTGAATAATTAATTGGGTCTCCAGAAAGTGCGGCATCTAAGTCAACAATATGCACCCACGACGAACCCGCTTCTTGAAATAACAGGGCTTGGTCGACTGGAGTCATTCCATAGACAGTTTCTTCTGAATAGTCGCCTCGTAAGAGTCTTACGCAGTTTCCACCGCGAAGATCAATTGCAGGAAATATTTTGAAACCCATATTCATCTACCCACTAAAGACAGAAAATTTCTCAAGATTTGTAATCCAACTTTCCCTGATTTTTCAGGATGGAACTGTGTGGCCCAGAGATTGCTTTTCGCTATAGCCGCACATACTTCTTCCCCATATGTGCAGGTAGCTATAGTGTTTGAACTGATTGGCGCAGCATAACTATGTACAAAATACGCCCAAGACTCTTCCTGATTGCCATCAAACATTGCGTGATTCTGTGTTTTCAACGAGTTCCATTGCATTTGCGGCAATTTCTCTGCAGTTGATAAACGCTGAATTTCTCCTCCGATGACTCCTAGACCTTGCAAGCCGGGTGCTTCTTCGCTTCCTTCATAAAGCATCTGTAAACCAACACATATTCCTAAAAATGGTCGCCCACCTTCAGTAGCTTGTTCTGCTACTAATCGAGTCAGATCCTTTAATCCACTTTCCTCGAGTGCAGAAATACATCTTCCAAATGAACCGACACCAGGCAGAACCACAGCATCTGCAGCACTAATGCTCTCCACTTCACTCGTTAATCGCGCCTCCGCCCCTAAACTTTCTAAGGCTTTTTGAGCAGAGCGAAGATTTCCAATGCCGTAGTCAAGGACAGCAATCAGAGGAATTTCTGTCACAGGGTTCCCTTAGTCGAGGGCAAAGTCGAACCCTCTATTCTGATCGCGTCACACAAGCACCGAGCAACTGCCTTAAATCCAGCTTCTATTATGTGGTGAGTATTTTTCCCTCTCACTAAAGAAATATGAAGAGCGACCTTAGCAGTGGTTGTAAAAGCTCTCCAGAACTCTTCAATTAATTGAGGGTCAAAAGGAGGGTCTCCTAATATTTTTTCTCCAGGAAAATCTACTCCGTAATGCAAAAACGATCTCCCGGAGAGGTCGAGAGCCGCTTCAACTAAAGCTTCGTCCAAAGGGACACTAATAGAGGCGAAGCGGCGAACCCCTGTCTTATCTCCCAAAGCCTTTTGGAAAGTTTCGCCAAGTGTGATCCCTACGTCTTCAACCGTGTGATGAGCATCAATAGTTAAATCCCCGTCACATCGAATCTCTAATCCTATTCCACTATGTTTTCCGAGTTGATCCAACATGTGATCAAAAAATGGTATTCCGGTACTAACCTCAACTGATCCTCCATCAAGAGAAACCTCAACGCTCACCGTAGTTTCTGCTGTGGTTCTTTCTGTCTTCGCTTTTCTCATCTCAGAATCTCCTCAAGTGCTTCAATAAATAAATCGTTTTCACTTCTTGTACCCATAGTTACCCGCAAACAGCCTTCTAACCCGTCAACCATTGAAAAATCTCTAACAAGTACTGATCTAGAAATCAGCTCTTCCCAAATTTTCTTTGCATCCTGATTCGTTGGCTTAAATAAAATAAAATTTGTTTCTGAAGGCCAAACTTCTAACGGAAGTGTTTTCAAAGACTCACTTATTCGATCTCGCTCTCTGATTATATCTATGACTTGATTTTCTAACGAAACTGAATTCTTCAGAGCCTTGATGCCAACTTCTTGAGTGAGAGTTCCGAGGTGATAAGGGAGCGAAACTTTCCCGATCTCTTCTATGCACCAAGAAGGTCCAAGTAAATATCCGAGACGAAGACCTGCCAATCCCAGTGCCTTAGAAAAAGTCCTGCTAATCACCAAAGGTTTATCCTCGGCGATCAATGTAAGGAAATTTGATTCAGCGAATTGTCCATAAGCCTCATCAATGAGCAATATTCCTTTATATGTTGTGAGGATCTCCAAGATTCTTTCCGGTAATTCCATAGGTTCTGAAAGACCTGTTGGGTTGTTAGGAGAACATAGAAAAATTAAAGAAGGTTTATCTTCAAGAATCTTGTCGCAAGTGGCCTCTACATCTAGGCTGAAGTCTTTTTCACGCTGTCCTTCGATCACTGGAGTTCCCGTGACCATAGCTATCTTTGAATGCATTACATAAGTGGGTTTGAAGATCATTAGAGATCTTTCTGAACCCCCATAAGTCAAAAGGAAAGTTTGTATTACTTCATTTGAACCGTTCGCAGCGAATACCTGATTGCTCCTTAGCCCATATTTTTTAGCTATCTCTTCTCGAAGTTTACTCGCAGACCGATCTGGATAACGATTCAGGTTTACCTCATATCCGGCAGTAAGACCTTCAGGAGGCGCATAAGGAGCTTCATTTGCATTCAGACGAACACTTGCGTCTACTTGTGGGGAAAAATACCCACTGGAACCTAGTATGTCTTCACGCGGCTCAAGAAAGTTATTCATTTTCTTCCTCTTTGATCTTCTTGATTCGTTTGCGTATTGACTCGGCGTGGGCTTCAAGACCTTCAGTTTCAGCTAAAACGACTACATGCTCCCCTAACGCTGAAATCGTCTCCTTAGAAGCAGTTATCACGTGCATTTCTTTCAGGAAGTCAGAAACGCTCAAAGCTCCCGAAAATCTTGCAGTGCCTGCTGTTGGCAAAACATGACTTGGACCAGCAATATAATCACCAAGGGTTGCTGGCGACCAAGGTCCACAAAAGATCGCCCCAGCATTCTTAACTTTTTCAGCCATAACTTCCGGTTCTTGAGTCATGATTTGAAGATGTTCAGGAGCCACAACCTCAACTACTTCTAGCGCTTGTTCAGGACCCTCAACAACAACACAGTAACCAGAACGCGAAAGTGTTGATTTGATCTCTTCTCTTCGTGTAGATGTTTTCAACATTTCTTTTATCTCTAAATTAACTTTCTCTGCAAATTCTTTTTCCCAAGTAACAAGCCAAGATAAACCATCTGGTCCATGTTCTGCTTGAACAATCAAATCCATTGCTACTAAATCCGGAGAAGCAGTTTTATCCGCTACTACTACCACTTCTGATGGGCCAGCAAACGATGATGGCACTCTCACTTTGCTAGATACTTCTTGCTTGGCGAGAGACACATAGATGTTTCCTGGTCCAACTATCACATCAACAGGCTTCACCGCTTCTGTGCCGTATGCAAGTGCTGCTATTGCTTGCGCTCCACCAATGGGGTGAACTTCTTGTACACCGGAAATAGCTGCTGCTGCCAAAACCGATTGAGAGATTTCCCCATTTGCATCTGGGGGCACTGCAATAACTACGCGTTTCACTCCTGCCATTTCTGCTGGAATAGCCGTCATGATTACGGTTGATGGATACGCCGCTCTTCCACCTGGCACATAGCACCCGACGCTTTTCACAGGAACCATTCGTGATTTTATTACCATTCCGTCTCTTGTTATTTCATGAGTGCTTAAATCGTACTTTGAATAATAATTTCGAACATTTTCTGCGGCTTTCTCTAAAGCAACTCTGAGTTCTGGCGTTATTTGCTCCAAAGCTAGTTCCATTTCTGGTTTCTTTACGGAAAGAGTTTTAGGTCGCAACCCGTCAAAACGTTCTGTCATCTCATAGAGGGCTTCATCCCCTTTTTTTC
>CAJXEU010000174.1 GCA_913052525.1 uncultured Actinomycetes bacterium | reverse complement strand
TAGATGGGTTTCTTAAGAATGGTCCTCCGGGGCCGATTTGTTACTTAACTTCTGACGATGGGCAAAATTTTTTAACCCAGTATGCCTTACTTGATGTAGAGGACCGTTTTGATCCTTCAGTGGTCATCATTGACGAAACTTGGTGGCTAGTAGTTGGAGTTCTCTCGGAAGAAGATCCGTCAAGTGAAGTTTTTCGTAAAGAACCAGACGGTATTTTCGAACTAGTGGCAAATGTAAAAGGAGGTGTTCCAGACCTTTCTTATGACAATGAGATGTTTCGTTTACTCACTTGTTCGCTTGACGGGATGAGACATCATGTCTCCTCCGATGGGGTTACTTGGGAACAGTTAGAGAATATTCGTACTCCAGGTTGTGACCCTTCGACAGTAACTGGAAGCGACTATTTTCTTTTCAAAATGCAGGAAGGAACTCTTCCACCTTTGGATTAGTTAATGGCAAATATCTATAACTAAACGCGAAGGTTCTGAAAGAGTAAACAAGTTGAAAGGTGCTTCATGATCTGCGCCAATTCCCCATGTCGAATATCCTTCAAAATCTCCTACTAGGACTGCTTGAACAATATTGCTTGTTCCGAAATCAGATCCATTTAATTCTGTAGGTCCGGCGTACCACTCTTCCTCAGGTAACGCCCATCCACTAGATGAAAGCATTCTTATACTTAGAAAATTTGTTCCTTCAACTTCCGCTTCAATTCCAGATCCATCTGAGACTATAGGGCTGCTACTCCAGAAGATTTCCCACCCAGTTGGTGGAGTGCTTCCTGGTCGAAACTCTAATACCCACCGGTCATAGCCTTCGTGTGCACCTATGCGAGCTGTTTCTTGGATACTTGGCCCAGAGAACTCTCCCGAAGAACTTGGCCATCCGGCAGTTACTTGTGAGTCTGTCGTCCAAGACTCGCAAGCAGATTCAGTTTCTGCCAAAGTAGTAGTTGTCGACGTCGAAGTGGTTGTCGATGACTCTTCTGTAGCCGCAGTTGTTGAAGTGGTTGTCGATGACTCTTCTGTAGCCGCAGTTGTTGAAGTGGTTGTCGATGACTCTTCAACTGTGTTTTTGTCTGAGCTACAGGAAACAGCATAAATACATATAGCAAAGATTAGAAAGATTTTTCGCATAAACAACTTTACCTTTTCTTGAGTCCACAAGGGTTGTTTCTTATTTCTGTCGATAACGATCTGCAAATTTGTTTATTAGAAACATCACTATCCAAAGAACAAATAGAAAAATTAAAGCGCTCGGATGAAGAATGCCGCCTATGACTCCTGTTATAAGCAGTCCTGCGATAAGTATGTACTGGATTAGTTGGGTTCTTCGCACGACCAGCCTTCGACAGGAACATCTAGGTAAAAGAAGTAGTCAAGTACTGTGTCTGTGACGCATTGACTGTTCGTCAAAAAAGCGCCATGGCCTTCACCGTTGCTGGTTATCAAAACCGCCTGACCTATGGAATCCGTTAACCCTCTTGCCCAGCCCATGGGGGTAGCGGGATCTCCTTCAAGAGCTATTACTAATGCAGGGGTCTCAAGGTTTGCCTCTTCTACGTGAAGCGGGTCCAACGATGGAGGCATCCCATAACAAGCGGTATCTGACCGCCATAAAGAGCCAAAGTGGTTTAACTGATCAGCAACAGCGTCTACTGCTTCAATTATTTCTTCTTCTGTTGGCCGCAAAGGATCATCTGTGCAATTAACTATGAACGAAACAGCACTGGAATTGTCGTAAGTTCCATCTTCTTCTCTTCCTTCATAATCGTCTACGAGGCGCTGGCTTATTACCCCTATTTCTTTCTCTAACACTTCTACGATCCCGTCCTCTAAATCTGTCCAGAGATACGGGCTATAAAGAGCGGCTCCAATGGACCATACAAACTCTGATCTCGTGAGCTCTCGACCATTTTCGGCTGGAATATTTACGTCTTTTAG
The DNA here is from genome assembly GCA_913052525.1 of uncultured Actinomycetes bacterium. GTDB lineage: Bacteria > Actinomycetota > Acidimicrobiia > Acidimicrobiales > MedAcidi-G1 > MedAcidi-G2B. The sequence goes on along the minus strand of CAJXEU010000174.1, from coordinate 1,775 downwards.
TAAATTGGTTGCAGCAAAAAGTGCTTCTTCGGCTCCCCCGTATTCGTTAAGAGCGCAAGACACTCTGGCATCACAGTCTGCGGAAAATCTACTCCATGCGTTTTCAAAACCAAGTCCTTGTATGGGGCTAAATGCGCTCGGGTGTTCGTCTGGGGATACTGGGCCATCTAATACCATCGCTCGTACTCGTTCTGGGAAGAGCGATGCGTATACGGCGCCTATTCTTGTTCCATAGGAGTATCCCAGATAGTTGATTTTTTCTGCTCCTAAAGCTGCACGAATACTGTCCATGTCACGAGCGACGTTGTTCGTTCCGATGTGATAGAAGAGTTCGCCGCTCATATCTAAACATTCTTCGACGTATTCTGTTGCTTCTATGAAAAGTTCAGTTGTGTCCTCTTCGTCTTCTTGTAGCCAATTTTCATCGGAATCAGGGTCATTCGGGCAAGAAACTTGACTACTGGAGCCAACACCGCGCGGGTCAAAACCAATGACATCGAAATTGGGGAAAACCATTTCCCAAATATCTGCCCATTCTCCCACTAGCTCAACTCCGGAGCCTCCTGGGCCTCCGGGGTTCATCAACAGCGGTCCTAAATAGGGTTCGCTAGTGGCTGGGAGACGAACTAAAGCAATGCTTATAGAACCTGACCCTATATCTGTGTAGCTGAGTGGGACTTGAAGATCACCGCATTCATAGATTCCGTAACAAGCACTCCAATCAATTCCTTGATTGATTTCAACAACAGAATCTTCAGTAGTTTCGGTTGACTCTGTAGTACTTGATTTAATTGTTGTTGTAGTGCTTGATGTTGTTTCTTGTTGTTTAAGATTTTCTGATCCCGGCGTTTCGCTTGAACAAGAGACACAGAGCAGAATGAGCGCTAAACAGGTTGAGAGTGTTCGTGTTTTCATTTATTCCAAGCTTTACGTAACCGAGTCCACGTATCTTTCACTGTTTCTGGTAAAACTCTTACTCCGGCGACTGTTGTTGAAAAATTCGTATCTCCTAACCATCTTGGAAGGCAATGTACGTGTAGATGTTCAGGGATTCCGGCACCAGCTGCCTGCCCTTGGTTAAGACCTACATTTACTCCATCAGGGTTGTAAGCCTCTTCGAGAGACTGGACTGTTGTTCTAACTAGTTGCCATAGTTCTTCATATTCTTGACTGGTTAGATCACTCAAATTTTCTACTTCTCTGAATGGAATAACCATTGAGTGTCCTGTGGTGTATGGATAGACATTCAGTAAAACGAAACACGTCTCTCCTCTATGAATAATTAGTGTTTCTTCGTCGGGAAGACCGCTTTGCTCTATGGCGGAAAAGATTGATAATCCCTCCGGGGTTTCCACTAAAGACTGAGGGCTGGTTTCACCCTTTACGTATGCCTGTCGCCATCCAGCCCAAAGATGCTCCAGCTGACTCACTTACGTTCTTCTACTTCGCTGGTTAAACGAGAAAGAAACTCTTCGAATGGGAGATCTCGTTCTGGGTTCTCTGATCCTCGAACATTTTCCCCAACTGTTTTGTTAGCCACATCGTCTTTACCGACTACAAGTACGTGCGGTATTTTTTCAACTTTTGCTTCACGAACTCGCTTACCTAAAGGATCTGTCGCTGCTTCAATTGATGCCCTAAAACCAGATCGTGTTAATTCCGCCAGTAATTCCTGTGCATAATCATTGTGTTCTTCAGCTATGGGAAGAATTCGAACTTGTTCGGGAGCTAGCCACGTTGGAAAAGCGCCAGCATAATGTTCTAGAAGCACGCCA
>CAJXEU010000173.1 GCA_913052525.1 uncultured Actinomycetes bacterium | reverse complement strand
GCATTGAACATGCTCAATGTGTATCCCGTCCCGGATGGCGATACAGGTACAAACATGTCAATGACAGCAGAGTCAGTGGTGAATGCACTGAAAGAAATCCCTGAAGAAGCTGAAATTACAGAAATCACTTCTTCTATAGCGCACGGGTCATTGATGGGTGCTAGAGGAAATTCTGGCGTGATACTTTCTCAAATTCTTCGAGCCTTTTCGTCAGAGATCGGGGATTCTGGAGTGCTTAATGCCGCATCTGCTTCTACTGGACTCAGCGAAGCCGCAAAAGCTGCTTACGGTGCAGTTATGACACCGGTAGAGGGAACTATCTTGACGGTGGTTAGAGAAGCTTCTGAAGCAGCAGAAGAAGCTTATGGAGAAGGCGGGGATCTTCTCGTAGTGATTGAGGCCGCACTTGAACGTGGAAAAGATGCGTTAGCTCGCACCCCGGAGATGCTTCCGGTTCTTGCTGAGGCAGGAGTAGTAGACGCAGGCGGAAGCGGTTTTCTTCTTCTTTTGGACGCGCTTTTAAACGTTGTTGATGGTCGACCGTTACCGGAAGCCCCAGACGTCAGCACCTCTTCTTCTGTGACTAGCTCAAAGCCTGCAACTGCAGAATCTCTTCTTGAAGGCCCCCGATATGAAGTGATGTATTTCCTTGAAGCCGACGATGACCAAATTACGTCATTCAAAGAAGCATGGAATGAATTAGGAGATTCGATAGTTGTGGTCGGAGGAGATCGAACATGGAATTGTCATGTACATACCGATGATGTGGGCGCAGCTATAGAAGCAGGAATAGAAATAGGACGGCCCTATAAAATTCGAGTATCAGACCTCTTAGAAGAAGCTGAAGAGCAGGCATGGGTAAGAGAACAAATCGTCAACAGTCAAGAAGATTCCGTTGGGCCACCAGTGCCTTGCGCAGTTGTAGCGGTAGCAAACGGTGTTGGAATTGTTGATATCTTTCAATCTCTTGGAGTACAGAAAGTAATAGTTGGAGGCCAATCGATGAATCCTTCAACAGAACAGTTGCTTGAAGCTGTAGAAGCAGTACCTGCCGATGAAGTGGTCATACTCCCAAATAATGGAAACATTATTCCGGTAGCAGAGCAAGTAGATGAGCAAACATCTAAAACAGTTCGAGTTATTCGCACTAAAGGGATAACAGAAGGTTTCGCCTCTCTTCTGGAATATGACCCACAGGGAACCGCTAACGAAAATTTGGAAGGAATGACAGCAGCAGCTTCTCAAGTTGTTGCTGGAGAAATAACTATCGCAGTGAGAGATTCTGGAAGTGATGCCGGAGATATTTCTGAAGGTGATTATTTAGGTCTTTCAGGAGGAAAAGTTCAAGTTATTACAGATTCACTATTTAAAGCGACGACACAATTAATTAGCCAACTCGTCGAAGACCATGAACTAGTTACTCTCATAGCTGGAGCAGAAGTAGAAGATTCCACAACCGAAGAAATTGTCTCCTGGGTTGAAGAAAAGCATCCGATGGTTGAAGTTGAAACTCATTTCGGTGGACAACCTTTGTATCCATATTTCCTAGGAATTGAATAGAGAAATGTAGTGGCTGACGCAGGAGTCACACTTAAAGAACTTAAAGAACGGCCCGTCACCGACCTTCATGGCGTCAATTCAAGAAAAGCTGAAATGCTTCAAAAAATTGAAGTGATTTCAGTCCTTGACCTAATAACTGTATATCCGAGAAGGTACATCGATCGAAGTAAACAGACCACTATAGGTGACCTGACAGTAGGCGAAGAGGGCATGGTTCTGGTTGCAGTTTCAAAAGTTACGACACGACGAATGCGAAACCGACGATCTTTAGTTGAAGTAACAGTCAAAGATGAAACAGGTCAGATGAGACTAGTCTTCTTTAACCAGCCTTGGCGAAGTAAACAACTTTCTGAAGATAAAGAAATCATTATTTTTGGCCGTCTGGATCAATATCAAGGGAATAATCAGATGACTAATCCCGTTGTCGATCTTGTAGGTGACCGCACGGGACGAATCGTTGCGGTCTATCCGCAGTCAGAAGTTGCCGGAGTGCAGAGTTGGGATTTAGACACTTTGATAGCGGAAGCATTGCGTCGTGTCATGAAAGTGAGAGGTTTTGAAGACCCAGTCCCCAAAGAAATAAGAGAAAGTTATCGTCTTGTTGACCGATCAACAGCCTTTCTTCAGATTCATCGACCCGGATCAATGCAAGAAGTAGCTGAAGCTCGACGACGGCTCGTATTCGATGAACTTTTACGTATTCAACTTGAATTAGTACAACGAAAAGTGCAGTTAGAGAGATCAACCAAAGGAATCAGTCACAACCCTTCTGGTGTTTTAACGACAGTCTTCCATGAACAACTTCCGTATGTCTTGACGGATGCTCAAAAGAGAGTTATTGATGAAATTTCAGCAGACTTAAAGAAAGATTCACCAATGCACCGCCTCTTGCAAGGCGACGTGGGTTCAGGGAAAACAGTAGTAGCAGTAACTGCCTTACTTTCTGTAGTGCAAGGAGGTCACCAAGGAGCTTTCATGGCGCCAACAGAGGTATTGGCAGAGCAGCACTATCTTGGAATTTCAGAACTATTACAAAATGTGAATGTTGAAGACGACTCAACTTTACTTGGACAACGCCCTTTACGAGTTGAACTTCTGACAAGCAGCGTTTCTTTGACTCAAAGAAAAACTATGGTTGAAAAACTAGCGAACGGAAGTATTGACATTGTTGTGGGAACCCATGCGCTAATCCAAAATGAAATCTCATTTTCATCATTAGGTATTGTTGTTATTGATGAACAACATCGATTTGGTGTAGACCAAAGAGCGGCACTACGAGAAAAACAATCTGATGGAATGGTCCCAGATGTATTGGTTATGACAGCTACGCCAATTCCTCGTACAGCGGCCATGACTGTTTATGGAGATCTTGATGTTTCCATTCTTGATGAGATGCCATTAGGACGAATCCCTATAGAGACCCTCTGGATAACAGAAGAACAGGCGGCATGGGCTTCCATTTGTGGAGAGGTCAGAGAAGGCAGGCAAGCATATGTTGTATGCCCTTTGATCGATGAATCTGATTCATTGAACGTTCGTTCTGCTGAAGAAACGTTTACTCGGCTATCAAATGAAGTATTCCCAGATCTACGGGTTGAACTTTTACATGGGCGGATCAAAACAAATGAGAAAAATCACATAATGGAAAAGTTTCGCCAAGGCGAAGTGGACGTACTCGTGGCTACCACAGTTATAGAAGTCGGAGTAGATGTTCCAAACGCCACTGTCATGGTTGTTTTGGATGCATATAGATTCGGCATTGCTCAACTTCATCAACTACGTGGAAGAGTTGGACGCGGTTCAAGCTCCAGCACCTGCTTTCTAGTTGGTGATGCGGGCACAGCAGTAGGAGAAGAACGCCTTAAAGCATTAGTTCAAACTACAGATGGATTTGAGTTGGCTGAAGTGGACCTTGAGTTGCGTGGAGAAGGAACAATTATGGCGGACCGCCAAAAGGGGCGCAATGATCTGCGGTTAGCTTCGTTGAGAAGAGATCGGGAGTGGGTGGAAATCGCTCGCGAAGTTGCATTGGAGATAGTTGATGAGGATCCTGATTTAAATAACTATCAAGGATTAAAAAAAGAGATCTCTGTAGTTCTCAAAGAATCTGACGGAGAGTATTTACTCAGATCATAAAAACTATTAATCAGAATTTATTCAT
>CAJXEU010000172.1 GCA_913052525.1 uncultured Actinomycetes bacterium | reverse complement strand
GGCAGGTGCTGGAAGTATTGTTGCCGCATTAGAAGCTGCAACTAAAGTCAAACCAGAAGTGGCTGGAAAACCTCATCAACCTATTTGCGATCTGGTCATAGCAAGAGGTGGAGAGTCAGGAATAGTTGTTGGTGACCGTCCGGATACAGATGGTCTTTTAGCTAAATCTTTGAATTGGAAATTTGCTTTAGTTTTAAGTGGTGTAACAAGTGAGTCAGATCTGCCTATTGATCCTGTTCCAGACAGTGTTCACTGTGATTTACCTGCTTTAGTTGAAGAGTATTTAGGGTGAGTCGGAGACGACTTGATCAAGAGTTAGTTCGGCAGGGTTTAGTTGAAAATAGATCCCATGCTCAAGAAATGATCAAAGCGGGTCGCGTTACGGTTGATGGGGCTCCAGCTGATAAAGCATCTCGTATGGTGGCTCCGTCTCAGTCTCTTCAAGTTGCAGGGGACCCTCCTCGGTATGTGAGTCGGGGTGGCTTGAAACTTGAAAGTGCTTTAGAGCGCTTTAATCTAGATATTCAAGGGCTTAAAGCTATAGATGTAGGGTCAAGCACGGGAGGGTTTACAGATTGTCTTCTTCAACATGGCGTATCTTCTGTAGTTGCTTTAGATGTAGGTCGAGGACAACTTCATCACCGGTTATTAACCGATGAGAGAGTGGTGGTTCATGAAAGGACGAATATCCGTCATGTCGACCCTGAGGAGATAGGAGCACCGTTTGATCTCCTAGTTGCAGATTTGTCTTTCATTTCTTTAACTTTGATCTTGGGGAACTTGTTTGATTTAGTCAAAGGGGAATCATCGTTGCTTTTACTTGTTAAGCCACAATTTGAAGCCGGAAAACGTCAAGTTGATGAGGGAAAAGGGGTCATTAAAGACCCGAGAGTATGGAGTGAAGTTCTTAACGAGGTTGAAACGTCGGTTCGCGTCAATAAAGCCGCCATCATAGAAGGCATGGTTTCACCAATAACTGGAGCAGAAGGAAACGTGGAGTTCTTAATACGTGTCATTAAAGACTCTGAAGTTCAAGAGTTTCAAACAACAGAACTTGTTCAAGAAGCAGTGAGCCTTCATGGAGATGGAGAGAGTAGATGGGAATAGTTGGCTTAGTTGTTCATGAAAGACGCCAAGAAGCTATAGATCAAGCTGCTGATTTAGCTCAATGGTTATCAGATGAAGGACATGAGGTCCATCATCCGTTAGCAGCAGAGAGTTCACGCGACTTAGATCTCGTGGTAAGTCTTGGGGGTGACGGATCGATACTACGTGCTGTTGATTTGATTGGTGAATCAAATATTCCAATACTTGGAGTTAATTTTGGTCAACTTGGCTATCTGACGGCTTGTGAACCCTCTGGTGTAAAAGAAACAATTCTTGAAGTTTTAGAAGGACAGCAGAATATAGAGGACCGCATGATGCTGCATGTCAAAGTCTGTAAAAAAGACGGGACTCTTTTAGGAGAAACGCATGTTCTTAATGATGTAGTAGTAGAACGGCAAGGCCCCACGGTAAGAGTGGGGGTAACACTTGATGGATCGTATTTCACTTCATACACAGCAGACGGTCTTATAGTCGCAACTCCAACTGGTTCAACGGCTTATGCTTTCTCAGCACAAGGCCCAATTGTGGATGCTTTACATGAATCAATTCAAGTAACTCCAATTTCTGCACACATGCTCTTTGATCGCACTATGGTCTTGGCTCCGACAACAGAAGTCAAAGTAGAGGTATTGGGAGGAAGGACTGCAGTTTGTAACGCAGATGGGCAAGAGTTAGCGGTTGTTGAAGAAGGAGATCAAGTTGTTGTAACAGCTAGTACTCAGGTAACACGACTAGTTGTTCCCAGAGATCGACACTTCGCTCATGTGTTGAAAAGCAAGTTTGGGCTTGAAGATCGCTGAGAAAAATTAAGACTTGTTTGTGATGTTCCGCGCGTGGACGCACGGTTCCCGATAGATTGATATTCCGTGACGAAACACATTTTTGTGACGGGTGGTGTGGCAAGCTCTTTAGGCAAAGGGCTTACTGCTGCCTCCCTTGGAAGACTCCTTAAACAAAGAGGCCTGAAGGTCGTCATCCAAAAACTTGATCCTTACATCAATGTAGATCCTGGAACTCTGAATCCTTATGAGCATGGCGAGGTATTCGTCACTGATGATGGTGGCGAAACTGATTTAGACCTCGGTCATTATGAGCGTTTCATAGATGAAAATCTGACGAGAGAGTCTAATGCGACAACCGGATCGATTTATTCCACAGTTCTTGCCGCTGAAAGACGAGGAGACTATTTAGGTCGAACAGTTCAAGTCATTCCACATATAACTGATGAAATAAAGCGACGCATACGTGTGTTGGCTACTGATGAAGTAGATGTAGTAATAACTGAAGTGGGTGGAACTGTTGGAGATATTGAAATCCTTCCATTTCTAGAAGCGATTCGTCAGTATCGCCTTGATGTTGGTCGCGACAACGTTTGTTATGTGCATGTGACTTTGATTCCTTATATAGCTCCTTCGGGCGAACACAAAACAAAACCTACGCAACACTCTGTAATAGAACTCAGAGGCCGGGGTATACAACCTGACGCAATAGTGTGTCGAAGTGACGAACCAATTGGAAAAGATCTTGCTCGGAAAATTGCTAACCTTTCTTCGGTTCCACCGGAAGCAGTAATAAACACTCCAGATGCCGGAAGTCTGTACGAAATTCCTCTAGTTATCCACGATGAAGGTCTTGATGATGTTATTTGTGACATATTGCGTCTCGAAGCGAAAGAGCCGGATCTTGTTGAATGGAGAGAACTAAGCCGCAAAGTCAATGAGGCCAGTAGTCCTTTAAGAATAGGACTTATAGGAAAATATGTCAGTCTGGTTGATGCTTACCTCTCAGTAGTTGAATCTTTGAATCACGCAGCAATCCAGGTTGGTGCTGATGTAGAGATTGATTGGATTCAAGCGGAAGATATTGAAGGGCTATTAACTTCTGATCGTCTGCATGATTTAGATGGGATTGTTATACCGGGTGGGTTTGGTGAAAGAGGAATAGAAGGAAAAATCTCTGCCGCTGGCTATGCAAGAGAAAATAAAATTCCGTGCTTAGGGCTTTGTTTAGGGCTGCAGTGCATGACAATAGAATTTGCCCGAAATGTACTAGGACTCGATCGGGCGCACTCCACTGAATTTGATTCATCTACTCCGCATCCAGTTATTGACCTTATGGATTCACAACGCGACGTAACTAATATGGGAGGAACAATGCGGTTAGGCGCTTACGTAGCACAACTAACAGCTGGGTCCCAAGTTGCTGAGTTATATGGGGAAGAAGTGATTTCTGAGCGTCATCGTCATCGTTACGAATTTAACCCTCGATACCGGGCACAGTTTAATGAGACAGATTTCTGCATTTCAGGTGAGTCTCCAGATGGGCGGCTAGTCGAATTCATAGAATTAGAGAACCATCCTTTCTGGGTAGCGACTCAAGCTCATCCAGAATTCAAGAGCAGGCCTACGAGGCCGGCACCACTGTTTCTAGGGTTTGTTCAGTCAGCGCTTGAACGAGCAGAAGGAAGAAACCCTCAATTGTTAAATAGTGAAACATCAGTCAGCGAGTAATTCGTGGGACAAGATTTTCGAAAAGTTAACGAAACTACTCTTCATGAAGGATTCGTTGTCACCTATAACCAAGCGACCTTCGAAGGACCGCAGGGAGAAATCTTAGAAA
>CAJXEU010000171.1 GCA_913052525.1 uncultured Actinomycetes bacterium | reverse complement strand
CCCAACTAAACCATCGGACTGGATGACAGAAGAAGATTTAAATTTCTACGCTGAAGAATTCGCCAAAGCAGGATTTACCGGAGGACTTAATCGCTACCGAAACGTGGATCAAGATTGGATCGATTTCAGAGCATGGCATGGTGCGCCAATTTATCAACCTTCATTATTTATTGGAGGAGAGAAAGACGGTCCCACCATGTTAGGCGCTTCAGCAATTGCAGGATTTCCAGAATCTCTTCCAAAGTTACACAGTTCAACAATTCTTCCGAATGTAGGTCATTGGATACAACAAGAGGCAGCCGAACAAGTCAATGAATTAATAATTGACTTCCTTCAAGCGTTAAGTTGATTACCGCTATTTCTCATTAGGCGGATTGTGTTCTAGAGTTGGTGAATGGCGGCAGAAAAATCAGGAAAACTGACTCGTTCACTGGCGCTTCGTCACGTGTTCGCACTCTCAACGGGAGCCATGCTTTCATCTGGGCTTTTTCTGCTCCCAGGAATAGCTGCAGCAAAAGCTGGACCAGCAGCGATACTTGCTTATCTGATAGCAGGAGTATTAGCAGTCCCAGCCATGCTAAGCGTCGCAGAACTCTCCACTGCCTTACCGAAAGCCGGAGGAGCGTACTACTTCTTAGAACGGGCACTTGGGCCAGCTATTGGAACCGTCTCAGGTTTTGGGACATGGTTATCGCTTGTATTAAAAGATGCTTTTGCCATGGTAGGTATGAGCGCCTACCTCATTCTTATCGTGGATGTGAATTCAAAGAACCTTGCATTAATTTTGATCGCATTCTTCACCATCATCAACGTTGTCGGATCAAAAGCCAGCGCTTCGCTACAACTCGTATTAGTAGGTTTTGTAGTTGCTGTAATGGGATGGTTCGTCGTTGATGGCCTCTTTGAAATAAAAGCACAAGGAATCACAGATTCAAACCTTGAACCATTTTTCACCACTGGCGGATCAGGAGTAATGGCTGTAGTAGGTCTTGTCTTTGTTTCTTACGGCGGGTTAACGAAAGTAGCGAGCGCAGCTGAAGAAGTAGAAGACCCCTCTTTACGCATACCTTTAGGCATGGCGACCTCTTTAGCAGTCGCCACATTGCTATACACCCTGGGTGTTTTAGTGGCGATAGCAGTGTTGCCGCCTGAAGAATTACACCACGACCTTGCCCCAATTCATTCTGCTGCAGAAGCGATTCTTCCCCCATTTGGGGTCGGGCTTGTTGTCGTAGCAGCTCTTGCAGCATTTGCCTCCGCAGTGAATGCAGGCATTCTTGCCGCGGCACGTTACCCAATGGCAATGGCACGAGATGGTTTGCTTCCAAAAAATATGGGGAAAATAAATAAATTCGGAACTCCAGCAGTTGGTGTAATTATGACCGGCGTCGCCATAGCAATTGTTGTATTGGTATTTGATGCAGAAGCAATAGCGAAACTTGCAAGCGCTTTTGTCTTGCTGACTCTTGGATTAGTGAATTTAGCCGTTCTCGTTTTGAGGGCCTCTCAAATCCAATCATATGCACCGTCATTTCGTGCGCCCTTTTATCCCTTCACCCAATTCGCGGGACTAGCTATTTCGATTTATCTCATCTGGCAACTAGGCCCCACTCCACAAATCTTTGTTCTCGTTGTGACAGCGGTTGCATGGACTTGGCATCATTTCTACGCCACAGGTCGCACTAAGAGAGCTGGAGCTATACGTCATGTTTTTGAACGTTGGGGTAGAGAAGCCGACCGGGGACTTGATAGAGAAATAAGCGCCGCTATGGCGGGGCACGGTTTGCGTGATGCAGATGATTATGCTGGCCTTATAGCCCGAGCTTCTGTTTTATCAGCTCCAGAAGAAGCCGACATAGCTGAAGCAGCAAGTCGCGCTGCGACAGTGTTGTCCCAACAAATTGGGTTAGAAAACGAAGAAGTAACAGAACAATTTCTTGAAACTGGATCGCTATGGATTCAGCCGTCAAAAGACCATCCAACAGCCACACCAGTAGCATTTTTTGAAAGTATCGAAAGAGACCTTCTTGTTATCGTTCGGTCGGCAAAAGGAATCCGCATTCCTGCTTCTTGGGGTGGAGCTGGTGAACGAGTTAACGCTTTGTTCTTCTTAGCGGGAACAAATACGAATCCCGGGAAATCACTTCGCCTCGCTGGAGAGTTGGCGCAACATTTACGGACAGGAACTCAGGCAGTGGGTCAAGCTATAGATGAAGTTGGAGTGAAATCAGCTCTTTTACCTGAAGCGGCACTACGTCAGTACACTATTTTTCCAGAAGGCCTTGACTCCGGTCTTATTAATAAAAAAATCGGAGACCTCAAGTTGTTAGAAGGAGCAGAAATAACAACAGTGATCCGAGAAGGTGCATCTCTTAAAGTCAACGAGGATCTCGTTATTGAATCAGATGACCAATTAACAGTTCTGGGCCCACTTGAAACCATGCCACCAGTAGGCAGCCCTCTCCCAATTGTTAAGTAAATCAGTTTACTAAGAGACCAATATCTGACGTAGTTCTGCCATACCAGCAATTGCTTCTGACGGGGAGGAAGCAATGGGGGCAATATTTAAGTCCTTGGCTCCGAACTCGATGAAAGGTTTCAACCATTGAGCAATATCACTGGGGGAACCAACAGGAGAATACTTTTCAAAAAATGAAAAAGAAGTTCCATAAAAACGTTCCATAGCCGGGCCAAGAAGTTTCTTCCCTTCCTCAGGAGTATCACCAAAACCGATCCAGATTTGATAACCATGTCGCCAACTAACGTCAGTTCTTCCGTTTTCATTAGCGATTTCTTCAGATTTAAGCACTCCGGTCGAAAATCGTTCAGGAGAACACCAACAAGCAAGCCAACCATCACCGAAAATACCAGTCCGAGTTATCGCAGCATCAGAACGTCCACCAATAGTGATAGGTACAGGAGGAGAAGGCACGGGAAAAATTGAAACATCTGGTACAGAATAAAACTCTCCACGATGGTTAACTTTTTGACCTTTAAGAAGGGGACGTAAAATCCTCAAAGCCTCGTTAGTGCGTCTACCTCGAGTAGCAGGATCAACTCCAACAACTGCCATTTCGTGACGGTCTTCACCACCTACACCAACTCCAAAAGTGAGACGGCCTGGAGACAGATCTGACAAAGTAGATATTTGACGCGCCACCGTAACGGGATGACGGAGCGCCAACAGATACACACCTACATAGACGTCAAGAGAAGGCTGTAAACCAGCAAGCCACGAAACTAACGTCAAGCCATCAATTCCGCGGCCACCCTGAAAAGCTACATGATCAGCAGTAATTAGATGATCTAGACCGGACTCTGCAGCAGCAGCTACATAATTGACGGCATCTTCATAAGAGGCAAACCCCGAAGGGGGAATTGATAAACCGATTCGAAGATTGTTACTTTTCACGATCTCGTTTCTCACTAAAACGATCCCACGAAGTAATTTTGTCAGCGCCCCTATGACGTGGTGCTACCCCCCATTTACCTGTGGGATGACCTAAAGGCAAAAGAGCAAGAACTTCATACCGTTCAGGAATATTTAAAAGATCACGAACATCATCTTCATAAATCCTGTGCAAAGTTGTTAACGAGGTACCAAGCCCTAACGAACGAGCGGCCAACATAAAATTCTGCACCGCGGGATACACCGAAGCATGAGTGGGCCCAACTGGCATCGGACCTTCATCATCGTAGACAGTCATATCAATTGATGGCATTAGGACAAGCACATGTACAG
>CAJXEU010000170.1 GCA_913052525.1 uncultured Actinomycetes bacterium | reverse complement strand
TGAAATGTCAAGCATGTTGTCAATCATCCTCGTGCTGTCAACATTCCAGATCTGCATTTCTGTATTCATTCGCGTAAAAGACTCATCGCTGTCCGCACCGACCTCAGGAATAGATGCAACAGGTTCACCGGGACACACCCAAATAAGCCCATACTTTTCTTGAGCGTTGAGAAATTCTAAATTAGCTTTTGGCGGCACAGATAAACCTTTTTTCGCAGAAGGAACCTCCAAGCAACGACCGTTATCACCAAATAACCACCCATGGTAAGGACATCTTAAACAGCCCTCCTCTAAAGTTCCTTTCGATAAAGGCGCCTGCCTATGCGGACAGCTATCTAAGGCTGCTCCAACCTCCCCGCCTGGAGTACGCCATAAAACAAAATTCTTGCTTAAAAGTCTCACAGAAAGAACTTCAGAATCTAAGGAATCGCTAGTTGCCACTGCATGCCAATAATTTTGCAAAACTTCAGGAAAATCAGACATCTAACTATCTTTCAATACTTTCTCATAGCGATCAACAAGCCAAGAATTAAATTGCGGTATAACAGCTTCTTGCCATGAATAGTTAGCTCGATTTGCAAACCTCGAACGCATTCCTAACTGAGTGGCAATATTCGTTGGAATGTCTTGACGATTGAAATAACCAACTCCCCTTATTGCTGCTTCAAGCAATTCATCAAATAAGGGAATTTCAAGAACTTCCTCCGGAAATAGATAACCCATACTCAGTTCGTGAGTTTCAGGTCCTGTCGGATTTACGGTGAACCAAAATGCAGAGTCAGACTGCATTCCAATTAACAAAGTTGGTGGCACAAAAGCAAAAACAACCCTTTTCCTTTCCTCCTCAGATAGATTCGGCAGTGGCGGAAAAAGTGCTCTGTAAGTCGGATTAAAACCTCCATCGATCTCTAGAGACTCATTGAAACCAAACATCGCACCATCTTCAGGTTCTACATCGGAATACCAGGCTCCTGAGGAAGGTGCCCAATCATGGATTCCTTTATGAAGTCGACTGTTGTGGTACATCTCCATAAAGTTTTCAATCATAATTTTCCAATTAAAAGGGACATCAGGAATTACAGCTGGGTCAACAGTCTTAAGCGATGACAGATCATAATTGATAACTGTTTTTTCCAGTTTCTTTAGACTTTCTCCAAGAGGATTTGCATCACTATCGAAATTCACGAAAACAAATCCGTTCCAAACCTCCACAGCAATCTTTGCAAGAGTCGTCTCATCAGCATTAAAACAATCAGTGTCTTTCATCTCTGGAGCACCTGTGAGCTGACCTTCTAAGTCAAATACCCACCAGTGGTAAGGACAACGGAAGTATCGAGCATTACCCGACAAGAATTTGGTCGGTTCAAGCAAATCCTCATCTTCGACCCCATCAAGATCAGCTGTAACACACATTCCTCTATGAGGACAAACAGATGACATCGCTCTTATCTCAGACTCTGAATTTCGCACTACTATTATCGGTTCCCCAGCTGGTGTAGCAGAAAAAAAATCTCCCACTTCCTTAATTTGCTCCTCCCTTCCCACACACAGCCATTCTGAAGCAAACACCGACTCGATTTCAAAAGCAAAAAAATCCGGATCACTGTAGACCCTCGGCGGCAAACCAACAGCATCCTTATAGGACCCGCGTGACTTAACCAACTCTTCAAATGCGATTGGAGTTTCCACTGACGTCCCCCTTTAACTAATAGAAAATATACCTCAAATACAATTGGTCAGACAATCAGACCTTTTGATATGTTTGAGATCTATATCAATTAAGGAGACCCATGACATATCCGAACATTCTAGTTTTTGTTGACTTTCCTACTGACGATGTTGACGCAGCAAATGATTTCTATAGCAAAGTCTTCAACTGGGAAATAGAAGAACGTATACCAGGAATCTTCCACAGGATAGTGCCAGGACAAAACTTCAAATTGGACGATGGTAGTCAAGGACCCACTGGAAATCTACATATGGGAATCTCCAAAGCTGCTAACACTAGACCCCACCCGAATCCTGAACCTCCTGAGCCAACAAATCTCAGCCCTGGAGGCAGATCAACAAGAGCTTGGATCTTAGTAAGCGAAGATGACTCTTTCGAGCGAATACTTGACACCGCCGAAAGCCTAGGGGCAACAGTTCTTTGGAGAAATCACTTCTGGACTGAATTCGGTGGAGCAAATGCATCTTTCATAGACCCTTGGGGAAATCAGATAAATCTCTGGCAACACCTTGAGGGTGTCGAGGTTGATGAAGAAACTCATCAAGTCATAGGAGAAGCGCTCATTCCAGACGGCTGGACAATTGAATAACAAACAGGAATAACACACAATGAAAACTACTTACAACATCCACCCTCCTGAAGCCAGATGGACCCATGTAGCTCTAAGAGTCAAAGACATCAATGCAACAATTGAGTGGTACACGGAAAATACTCCCTTGTCGCTTATAACTCGCCGTGAAGATGAAACAGGGTATGCAGCTTGGCTTGGTCACACCGACAATCCTCACTCTCCTTTTCTCTTAGTTCTATCCCAGTTTTTTCCAGATAAAGACCCGTTTGCAGATGCACCAAATACTGTCCTAGGACCTTTCGCTCACTTAGGGATCGAACTGCCCGATATAGAATCCCTCAAAGAAGCGGCTGAAAAAATGCAAGCTGCTGGATCTCTCGTAATGCCGGTTCAAGAAATGCCTCCACCAATAGGATGGATATTCATGGCAACAGATCCAGATGGAAATACTCTAGAATTTTCTTTCGATCAGGGAGTTTACGCGACCTTTCAGGAGTTAGCGGAATAATCGATGGAAACTACTCGAGATCCAATCGAAGTAGCGACTTCATATCTAGAGTCTTTTGCAAAAAGAGATCCTGACCTGATTGCCTCGCATGTCTCGGAAAATTTTAAAAACATTCACACAAGTGCGCTTGGCGACCCCTGCGAGGGAAGATCATCTTACAGAGATCGACTCCCTGTGTTTTTAGAAAAATTCAAAGACTTAACATATGAATGCGAGGAAATGATTGCACATGATGAGAAAGTCTTTGTCTCCTACTTGATGAAAGCAGATGTAGATGGCAGCAAGATTTCAATTCATGGTGTTTTCAATTTAAGAATCATAAACGGTTTTATCGAAAGTCGAATTGACTATTTCGACAGTCTGACTTTTCTTAAGCAAATCGGACATCCAGTCGGGTTAGAGGAGATTTAAATTGGAACATGCACCCACTATTGATTTGAACCCTGCATTTGGTGGATCTGAATCTGATCGTCTTAAAGTTGCTATGCAAATCGATTCTGCCTGCAAATCCACAGGATTTTTTGTGATAATAGGTCATGGGGTTGAAGAAACATTCTTAAAAAATGTGATCGTTTCTTCAAGAGAATTTTTTCACCTGCCCATTTCTGAAAAAATTAAAGTTGCTCCTCCGGGACCCAACCATTTTCGTGGTTATCTAGGTCTTGACACCACTGCTCTTGCTTCAACTCTCGACATAGAAACACCACCCGATTTATGTGAATCATTTAATGTAAGCAGGTTCGACGATCCAGTAATCCGTTCAAAAGTTCAACAACCTGGAGCGGAAGCCGTTTTCTGTAAAAATATGTGGCCTGAAAACCCTAAAATTCTAAGAAATGCGTATGAAGCTTATTTCGCGAAAATGGAACATCTCTGCTCTGAAATTCTAAAACTGATGGCTATTGCTCTAGAACTTCCTGAAGATTGGTTTGACGACAAATTTGAAACCCCTACTTCCCTTTT
>CAJXEU010000169.1 GCA_913052525.1 uncultured Actinomycetes bacterium | reverse complement strand
GGGTTCATGCTGGATCCTGAAAACACTGTCAAAAATATTGCAGGTATCAAAGAAATAGGAGAACATTACGAACGACCTGAAGGACTTGGTGAAATAGAGATTACCGTCACTCCGTTCATGAGACCAGGTGTTGAAATGTTAGAAACATATGGAGAGATGGGAGTAGATAGGCTCGTTCTCTTAGCTCCAGTCCAAAACGTTGACGAGTCTTTGTCTTTTATTGATGAAATCCATACCACGATGCTGAGTTAGTTGAGAGACAAAAGTATCTCTTCTTTTTGTTCAAGTTGAATTCCCTTTTGTAAGATTCCGTCAGAGGAGACAGTAGCTAGCCACTTAACGAGATCTTCTTTTCTTGCTTCTACAAGTTTTCTTAATGGAACCTGTTGGACCCTAATGGTGAAGAGAATCCACCCTGAAGTACTTAAAGACCGTAAAGTCTGTCGTTCGCTTCGAAGGTAAAGCTCATCTAGAACCAGGTGACTTTTAATTATCGGGTCTCCATTTTCTGGGCGATCAGGTTGGTGCAAACTGGGGTCTGGGTGAATAAACCAATTTCTCCTCCAAACAGGCGTTGTGGATAACCTATCCATCAAAGAGTTCACTTTTTTTCTCAAAAACTCTGAGTAACCCTTCACTGGGCCATGCACATCACTCATTTCTCGCCCGATCTTTTCTGAAAGACGCCAACGAGAAGGAAAACATAATGAAGCTGCTGCCAGAATCCAACGATCTTCTTCTCGGCGCATAAGACAGAGGTCTTCTTGAATAGAGAGGCCAGCTCGTTCCAGCGGGTGTAAATCTTTCAAATCTGGAATTAATTGGCGCCCGGTACTAGTAATTAGAGAACAAACCTCTAACCCTGCGGTTTCACTTTCAGGCGTTGATAAAAAGACCTCAGAAAAAGTATCTCTGGTCAAACTTGCTTTAAGTTCAAGTTCAGATTCTTCCTCTTCATCTTGAAGAAGCCAAGGTTTATCTCCGAGAGTGCGAACGCCCATTCGAACTGACGGATCAGAAGGGTCTAAATCAATTTCGTCTAACCAGTACGTCATATTAGGCCTTACTTCTCAAGAATATTTTTGAGACGCTTAAGGTTTCGCCTCCAAATTTTCTTCAACACAGGTCTTGCAAATAAAGCACCTACCGGTCCACCCATCCACCAAGGAAATCGAAGAGTTTCCTCCCAAGAAAATAGGGTTTCTGAATCACCTATACTTTTAAGAGTGAAATGTCCTCTACCAGTTATTACTCCGTTGTGAGCCACGCCCATGATTAAGTTCTCTTCCCAATCGGTTATTTCCATACGATCCGTTAAATGGAAAGGTCCAATTTTTGTTTTACAGTCAAAAGTTGTTCCCACTCCTTGATTTTTGTCAGAGGTGATGTTGATTGTTTCAGCATCAGTCATCCAAATTGTATGCGATTCAAGATCGGCGATTTCCTTCCATAGTTCTTCTTTTGGAAGAGAAATTTTTATAGAGATAGTGATCATTGACATCATTAGCCTCTTAGGAGAATCTACAATTTATTATCTTATGGCTTCAAAAGCCCACTACTTCATGGGTGATACGGTTTTATTTAGCAGGGGCGAGACGATAGGTGAGGAGAAAAGTGAAAGTAGCGGTAACGGGAGCGTCAGGGCTCATTGGCTCAGTTTTAGTCGCGGAACTTGAAGAGCGTGGTGATCAAGTCATACGGATTGGGCGAACGGCACGCCGAGAAGGTGATGTTGTCTGGAACCCGATAGAAGGAACTTTAAATCCTGAAGAAATCGAAGGAGTAGAGGCTGTAGTTCACCTTGCCGGAGAAACAATAGAAGGAAGATGGACTCAGAAAAAAAAGAAAAAGATTCTTGAAAGCCGAGTTAAAGGAACTCAGCTACTCACCCAAACTCTTCAACATCTTGACGCCCCTCCACAGGTTCTAGTTTCTTCTTCTGCTGTTGGTTTTTACGGAGATCGAGGAGATGAAATCCTCACAGAGTCATCTTCTTCAGGGGCTGGATTTCTTGCAGAAGTTTGTGAAGAGTGGGAAGCTGCTGCATCAGCGGTGCCATCTGAAACGCGACTTGCAATTGCAAGAACAGGTGTTATTTTTACTCCATCTGGTGGGGCTTTAGAGAAATTATTGATTCCAATTCGTTTATGTTTCGGGGGGCCACTTGGTAAAGGAAATCAATGGTGGCCATGGATAACACTGACAGACGAAGTTAGAGCTTTTCAACACATCATTGATAACGAGATCGAAGGCCCAGTTAATTTCGTTTCACCTCAGCCTCTTCGTAATCAAGAGTTGACTAAACAAATTGCTGACGTCATGAGGCGACCAGCGTTCATTCCCGCGCCAGCTTTTGCTTTACGAGCTTTACTAGGGGAGATGGCAGACGGGCTTCTACTTTCTAGCATGAGAGTCCTTCCTGAAGTTCTTGAAACATCCGGATTTGAGTTTGATTCTACTGATTTCCAGAGCGCCCTTAATACGCTCGGGTTAGTGAAAGGGTGATCTCATGGCACGGAAAGTGACAATCTTTTCAACGGTAGGTGCGGTAATAGTAGGGGCATTAGTTGCTTTAGCAGGTGCGTCAAACAGTGCATCTTTTGGTGGTATGCCGGTTTTTGCGTGGTGTGCAATTATTTCTTTTGGTGTCCAATGGGTAGCGTTTATTCCCGCATGGAAAAACCATTCTGAACGTTTCTTCGACCTCACCGGCTCTCTGACTTATTTGACCGTAACGGTCTTTGTTTTGCTTACAGTTCCTTCGTTGGACCTTAGGTCAACACTTCTGATAATCATGATTGGACTGTGGGCACTTCGATTAGGAACCTTTCTGTATTCACGTGTTAAGTCGGTAGGCGCAGACACTCGATTTGACGTTATGAAATACGAGTTTTTTTGGTTCTTAATGACATGGACTTTGCAAGGCCTGTGGGTTTTTCTTACTTCCACGGCTGCCCTTGCTGCAATTACGGTTACACAACAAGAAGAGTTCGGTGTTTTAGGGATAGTTGGTCTGTCCATTTGGATGGTCGGATTTTCCATTGAAGTTATAGCAGATGAACAAAAACGCCGTTTCCGCAATGAAATCAATGATCAAGGAAACCAAGTGAATCGAGGGACTTTCATTCGGACTGGCCTTTGGAAGTATTCTCGGCATCCAAACTATTTCGGTGAAATAGCTCTTTGGGTCGGTGTTGCAGTTATTGCTTTCCCTGTTCTCTCAGGGTGGAGCTTTGTGACATTGATTTCTCCAGCATTTGTTTATCTGCTTTTAACTAAAGTCAGCGGAATTCCGATGCTAGAAGCGAGTGCGAATAAGCGGTGGGGAGATAACCCTGAATACCAAAAGTATAAGAAAGATACACCGATGCTTTTTCTGAAACCACGCCGTTAGTTATTTTGGTTAGCTAGTGTTCTTCGGTCCATTTCGGAGGGCGTTTATTGAGGAAAGCTTGCATACCTTCTTTGGCTTCATCTCCCTGGAAAAGTTCAGCTGAAAGTTTTGAAGTCCACTCAAATGCTGAATCAATATCCATCTCTGGAACTTGAACAAGTAATTGTTTTGTGGCTGCAAGAGCATTTGGTCCCCCGGCTAATAAATCATCTACATATCTTTTTACAGCATCGTCTAGTTTCTCAATAGGGACAGCTTGATTCACCAATCCCAGACGAGCAGCATCAATTCCAGTCATCCGATTTCCAAGCAGCATGGCTTCCGCGGCCTCCGCAGGACGCATTTTAGGTAGACATAGAACAGAGATCATGGCTGGCGCCACCCC
>CAJXEU010000168.1 GCA_913052525.1 uncultured Actinomycetes bacterium | reverse complement strand
TTCGCCAATTATCTCGGGAGGAAGAGGTGAGCGAGCTTGAAGACATTTTGAGCATCCTCCGAAAAGAGATGACAAGTTCTTTAGAGTCTTCAAGTAGAAAACTAAATCAAGAGTCTTCCCCTAGTGTCTGGCTATTTGTTGGTGTAAATGGAGTTGGCAAAACGACAACAATTGGCAAAATAGCAAACCAGAAAAAATCTTTAGGCCAGAAAGTAGTTCTCGCAGCTGGAGACACTTTTCGAGCTGCAGCGGTTGAACAACTAAAACAATGGGCGGGATTGTCTGAATCAATAGTTATTAATGGATCTGAGGGAGCAGATCCAAGTTCAGTAGTTTTTGATGCTGTTGAACATGCTGCATCAAAAGGTGCTGGTCTTGTGTTAGTTGATACTGCTGGCAGGGTACATACTAAAAGCAACCTTATGGAAGAGCTCCAAAAAATAAGGCGAGTTGCAGAAAAGGGAGCTGGAACTGTGACTGAAACTTTGTTGGTATTAGACGCTACTACGGGACAAAACGGGTTAATGCAAGCAAAACAATTCACGGAAGCCGCAGAAGTTACTGGTGTCGTGCTTACTAAACTTGATGGAACCTCACGTGGAGGGATCATATTTGCCATACATGAGGAACTAGGAATTCCAGTAAAACTAATTGGAGTAGGAGAAGGTATTGAAGATCTTTTTCCTTTTGATCCAACCGAATTCGTAAATGCTCTTTTCGACTAGTTATTGAAATGATTTATAAAAATGTTTGAAAATCTCACAAGCCGTTTTGATGGAATAATAAAGAAAATACGCAGTAAAGGACTTCTAGGGCCAGAAGAAATCGAAGAAGTTCTAAAAGAAATCCGAACTGCCCTTCTTGATGCGGATGTAAATTTAAAAGTAGTTCGCGCATTTCAAGAAAAAATTAGGGTTCGAGCTCTTGGCGAAGAGGTAAGTGGTGTACTGAACCCTGGTCAACAAATCGTAAAGATTGTTTCAGAGGAGCTCACAAGCATCCTCGGTGGAGAGTCAGTAAAGATAACTTTTGCACCCAAGCCTCCCACTGTTGTAATGCTTGCCGGGTTACAAGGATCAGGAAAAACTACAACAGCAGCCAAACTAGCAAAATGGTTCAAAGGCCAAGGGCGGAATCCGTTGCTCGTTGCAGCGGACTTAGCTCGTCCCGCTGCAGTTGATCAATTAAGAACACTCGGTTCTCAGGTGGGAGTTCCAGTTTTCAGCGAAATGTCCGACCCCATAGCGGTAGCAGAGTCTGGATTAGAAGAGGCCAGAAGGTTAGGGCGAGATGTTGTGATTTGCGATACAGCAGGTCGTCTTACAATTGATGAACTCATGATGAAAGAGATTGGCGAAATTTCAGAGGCTATTTCTCCTCACTATACGTTCCTTGTTGTTGATGCCATGATTGGACAGGAAGCAGCATCAATCGCTGAAACATTCCATGAAGCTATTGAATATGACGGAATCATCCTTACGAAACTTGACGGAGATGCGCGAGGAGGAGCAGCCTTATCTATTCGTGAAGTTGTAGGCAAGCCGGTAACTTTTGCGTCTAGTGGAGAAAAGGTTGAAGATTTTGAAATATTTCATCCGGATCGTCTTGCAAGTCGAATTCTTGGAATGGGGGATATTGAAACTCTTATAGAGAAGGCGGAAGAGACCTTTGAAAAAGAGAAATCTCAAGCTGCGATGGAGAGAATGCTTGAAGGAACATTCACTCTTGATGATTTCCTTGATCAACTTCACCAAATAAGAAAAATGGGCCCCATTAGTAATGTGATGGGTATGGTGCCAGGTGTAGCACAAACTGGACAGCAACTAGATGGAGAAGCCGAAGAAAGACGGATTAATCGGCTAGAAGGTATTATCCAGTCGATGACTTCTCTGGAGAGAGCAAAACCAGAGATTATTGACGGTTCAAGAAGGGCTCGGATTGCACAAGGGAGTGGCACACAACCAGCAGAAATTTCCCAGATTGTAAAACAATTTCGGGAAATGAAAAAAATGATGAAGAAGGCTCCCAAAGGCCCTAAAGGCCGTAAGTCTAAGAAGCAAAAGAATCGACAAAAAGGTGGGAGAACTTCAAATAAAGGCCCAATTGTGCCAGTTAAAAAAGGTTTATCTCTTCCTGGACTCGGAGAGGATGTGGTTAAAGAAAAGCTTAAAAATTTAGATTTAAGTGATTTAGATTTCTCTTAAATCCAGATATGTTACAAAAAGGCTGGAAATCTGTTCATAATCGGGCAGACTGTTTCTCCGACTAGGTGCGTATCATTAGTACCAAGAAATTACGCCACATCGATTGAGTGGCCATGAACAAGTAGAGAGAGATCCACTGTGGCTGTAAAACTTCGCCTTATGCGGATGGGAAAAAAGAAACAACCGACCTACCGAGTGGTAGCTGCTGATTCGCGCAAAGCGCGAAACGGTAGGTTCATTGAAGTAGTAGGTTTTTATGACCCCCGTCAAGACCCATCAATAGTTGATATAGAAAACGAAAGGGCAGTTCATTGGCTTCAGCATGGTGCTCAGCCTTCTGAACGAGTGAAGAAATTGCTTCAAATATCAGGAGCTTGGGAGACCTTCTCTGGTGAAGCCTTTGTTTCGCCAGAACCGAGCGTAAAGAAGAAAGAAGAGGTAGCTGAAGAGGTAGTTGAAGAGGTTGCTGAAGAGGTTGCTGAAGAGGTTGCTGAAGAGGTTGCTGAAGAGGTAGTTGAAGAGGTAGTTGAAGAGGTAGTTGAAGAGGTAGTTGAAGAGGAAGAAGAAAACCAATGAGTGGAGAAACTTCCACAGCAGAAGGCGTACTTGAGTACTTAATTAAATCGATAGTTGAAAACCCAGATGAGGTACAGATAGAAGTCAGTGAAGATGAACGCTGTACTTTTTCAGTGACAGTGGCAGATGATGACATGGGTCGAGTGATCGGTAAAAGAGGTCGAGTAGCAAATGCTATTAGAACTATTGTTAGAGCTGCAGCAGTGCGTGATGAAATAGAGATCGATGTCGACTTCGTTGACTAGATGTTAAATACGGGCGTTCAATGAAAAACCCCGATGATTCAAACCTCTTAGAAGTTGGGCGAATTGATCGTGCACATGGTGTCAAAGGTGAAGTAATTGTAAGCCTCGTTACAGACCGGATAGAACGCTTATCAGAAGGATCCAAGCTGCAAACTCCAAATGGAGATCTGACGGTTCAAACGAGTCGACCTCATCAGCATCGACATCTTGTCTCATTCGCAGAAATAAAAGGGCGAGAGTCAGCGGAAAAATGGAGAGGTGTAACTCTTCTTGCTGAACCAATTGAAGATCCAGATGATGAATCCTTGTGGGTTCACGAGCTGATTGGAGCAGAAGTAGTAGATCAATATGGGGTATCTCATGGATCGGTCACTGCTGTACTTTCTAACCCAGCAAGTGATTTACTTGAACTTGAAGACGGCACTTTAGTTCCTCTGACATTCGCAGTAGATATTCAACCTAAAATCCTTATATCGGTTGTAGTCCCTGCAGGCCTCTTCGTAGAGGCAGAAGAAGAGGAATGATGACACTCCAGATCAGCGTATTTACTATTTTTCCAGAGATGATAGATGGTTATACATCTCAAAGCATTCTAGGAAGATCACAGAACAGCGGTTTGTTGGAAATCAAGAGTCATGATTTGCGAGATTATGCAGATGACCCTCATCGAACTATTGACGATAGCCCGTTTGGTGGGGGTCCTGGCATGGTGTTAATGCCAGAGCCAGTATTTAAATCCATCGAGGCTGTAAAACCGCCACGACCTTTAATA
>CAJXEU010000167.1 GCA_913052525.1 uncultured Actinomycetes bacterium | reverse complement strand
CCTCTCATTTGGCAAAGTTCGTAGAAAGTTCTCCATGGAAGATTCAAGAGCGTCAAGATCGTTAGCGACTTTCGCGAGAAGATCTAAATCAAAGACGTTCTCCAATAGAACAAAACCCTGTTCATGGAAATGATTTACTTGCTCTTCGTCAAAGATCAAATATTCTTGACGTTCAGGTCTTTCCCAAGAAAAATTTTTATTCCAGGGATGAAGTCTCATTTCCTTTAGTTATTTGCCGCAGGAGATATAGGCTCGTAATAAGGTGAAGCTTCTGCTTCTGGTGTCTTTTCAAACTTATATACCGAGTTCTCAGGGTTAAAAGCCTCTGTGGGGGATTCCGGGAATTCTCCTAAGAGGTAGCGTTGCCCTCCGTTGACATGTTGGTACATCCCTGGGCCTGAAACACCAAGTTCGTCGCCTCCAACTTGGTCAGCATCCCACCATATTTCCGTGATGTCATCAACACCGCGATAATCTGGTTCAAGATGGTCAGGCCATCTTCCTGAATATCCAAAAGATATTGAAGGAATAGTGACCCCACGAGTGGTTGGATCAAAGGTCAGCATCACATCGGCGAAGTTTTCCATAGTTAATTCAGGGCCAGTAGCTGAAAGAATTGAATAAAACAGCGCAGGATAAGGATCTATAACTCCGATGGTGTCTGCGGCGGCAGCTTCTTCGCCATGGAACCATTCATACCGATTAATGCTTCCCTCTTCCCCTTCTTTCACCGGAGTTCCAAGAGTAGATAAACCGAATGCGTTCGCCCATTGTTCTTGATCATAAGTTCGAGCAAATACATTTGTGTCAACAAGAACTGAACCTGCGATTATCCATTCAGGAAAATAATTTTGAGCAGTTGCTTCGCGAGTGAAATCTCGTGGAGCAACTGGATCAGCGCTAAGCATCACAGAGGTGACACCAGCGGCTTTTAATTTGGCGATGATGTTAGTAGCTGTTTCTTGCATCGTTGCTGGATCTAAAGAGTAAGAGATCGATTCCACTGTTTCAACACCGTATTCTTCAAGAGCAGTTTGAAACCTCTCGTTCGTTTCAGCAGCTGTCTCGCTAGATCCTTCATAAACACTTCCAAAGACACGTTCTTGGTCATGCATATCTGAATCTCCAGCATGGATAGCGTTGTGTCCCGCTAGACGTTTTCCAACGTATTCCGCTACGAGAAGACTCGCTTGCTCAGCACTCATGGTTAAAGACCAGCCATTTGGATGCCATTCTGCATAGTCAGCAGCAGTTCCGCCTAAACCACAGGCAATACAAGCGATACCTCTCGCCATCAGTTCATCACCAAAGGCAGTCGTAAACGCTGGCCCACCCCAGACCATGAAGGGATCGATTTCCTCAGCGATACGTACAGCATCAGCACGAGCAGAAACGGCATCAATTACAAGCCCCGAACCTGTTACAACCTCTAGTTCTACTGACCGACCGTAGGTCTCGTAATAAGTTTCGTAATATTCAATCAACTTATTTAAGGTGTCTTCGACGTCAGCATTAGTGTCATTGTTCATGATGGCATCAGTTATGTAAGCCATAACTGGATCGTTATCTTGCGGAGTCCAATAGACGATCTTTATTGTGTCTGCAGTTACTCCACGGTCAGTTGCGCCACCATTATCGCCTTCAAATGGTTGCCAGCAAGGTATGCGGAAGAACCAAGGGATTCGAACTTGTCCAGTTTCTGTATCGCAGCGTTCACCCCAGTCTATGGTGTCAGCAATACCCATTTCGTCGGCTCTGGGGTAGCTAAGGACCCCTTCGGGAGATTCTGTATCTGGATCAATAGTGTAAGAAGGGCCACCTAATTTCACTTC
Organism: uncultured Actinomycetes bacterium; assembly: GCA_913052525.1. Classification (GTDB taxonomy): domain Bacteria; phylum Actinomycetota; class Acidimicrobiia; order Acidimicrobiales; family MedAcidi-G1; genus MedAcidi-G2B. The sequence continues at coordinate 1,995 of CAJXEU010000167.1, read as the reverse complement.
TGTCGTTGAGGTGACGGGAGTCGTTTCAGTTTCAGTTTCAGTTTCAGTTTCAGTTTCAGACTCACTTACAGCGACGGTTGTTGTAGGAGATAGTTCTTCCGTCACTGCCGCAGATGATGAAGATGATTCGTTTTTCTCGTCATTAGAAGGGGTTGCAACGAGAATGACTACCACCACAACAGCAGCAACGACAAGAGCTACTACCGGCCCCAATCTTCTAGCGATAGTAGTTCTTGAAGATTTTTCTTGTCCTGGTTCCATGATTCCCCTACTTTAATTTTTGTTTAGTTCCGTTGCACACCAGAACGATTAATTACTGCTTGATCTGTTCCTAAATAAGAGGATACGACAGTTGGGTGGCTCAATACCAGTGCAGGGTCTCCTTCAGCGATGAGAGCCCCTTGATCTAGGGCGATCATTCGGTCTGCTACAGAGCGAAGTAGAGAGATGTCGTGTTCAATTATGACTAAAGCGCAACCCATTTCGTCTCGCAGACGTTCTAGAACTGGACCGAGTGCTTCTGCTTCTCGTTGAGCAATACCGCTAGAAGGTTCATCTAAGAGAACAACTATAGGTCTGTGTGCTACAACCATTGCTAGATCAACAATGCGTCGCGTTCCAGTTGAAAGTTCGTGAATAAATTTTGTTCTAAAGGCACCTAAATTCATAAGTTCAATCAGTTCGTTTACACGTGCGGCAACTTTTCGATTGCTATCAAACGCATTGGGGAGATGAAGGGCAGAAGACACAGGGTCTTGTGAGGTAGTCCACCGATCTAACGCCACTGCAATGGTTTCTTCAACTGTTAATGCAGGGAAAAGTCTTGCATCTTGAAAGGAGCGTCCAAGACCACGGAGCGAGCGGTTTGCAGCAGTCAAATGGTGAATAGACCTTCCAGATAAAGCAACCTTTCCTTTGTCTGCTTCAGTGAATCCACCTATCAGATCAAAAAGTGTTGTTTTTCCAGCGCCATTTGGTCCAATAAAACCAAGAATTTCTTTAGCGTAGACTTCGAAACTGACGTCATTTACTGCTGAGATTCCTCCAAACGAACGACTAATTCCACTAACTTCAAGAACAGAGGCAGAACCTGATTCAGATGAACTCTTTACAGGTTCCTCTATTTCAACATGGGCTTCGCTAAGATTTTCGACTTCTTTTTGAGCTCTATCAAGACCGGCTGAAGCACCTTCTAAGAAAACTGAACGGAGCACATCTGGACGTTCAAGAAGTTCAGATGTTTCTCCATGAAATTTGATTTCGCCTTTTTCCATGAAGTAAGCAGTATCGGCGACAGTCAACGCAACATTTACGGATTGTTCCACTAAAACAATGGTTACTCCTTCTTTAGCTAGGGTCTGGAGTTTTGGAAGAAGTTCTTCAACGATTACTGGGGCGAGTCCAAGAGATAACTCATCGATCATTAGAAGTCGTGGCCGAGAGAGAAAAGCCATGGCTAAGCCAAGGATCTGTTGCTGACCTCCAGAGAGGTTTCCTGCTTCTTCTTCTAAACGACTCGCCAATATAGGGAAGTTCTTAAGAGCCTCTTTGTGGTACTCATCCCAATTTTTAGAAGCGGACTTTCGATTAAGCCAAGAAGCTGCTCGAAGATTTTCAGCCACAGTTAGAGAGGGGAAAATGCCGGCTCCACCAGGAAGTTGAGTTACCCCATGTGCAGCGATCTCATTCGGTGGGGCGTGAGTGATATCTCGTCCATCAAGCAACACTGCCCCTGTGTCTGCTTCCACAATTCCTGAAATGACTTTCAGTAAAGTAGATTTTCCTGCTCCGTTAGTGCCAAGCAAGGCAACAATTTGGCCTGCTTCTACTTCAAAATCAATATCAAAAAGAACTTGTACGTTGCCGTAACCTGCATTCAGCCCTTTACACATGATGACTTTTTCTTCCCCTTTTCTTCGGGCAAGAAGAACTTCGGAACGCGCAGCAGCGGTTTGCCATACGTCTTTAATGTCTCCACCAATAATTGGACCAGCT
>CAJXEU010000166.1 GCA_913052525.1 uncultured Actinomycetes bacterium | reverse complement strand
AACTTATGCATGAACATGGAGCATCAGGTCGAACGTTCACTGGACGAGTTTTACAAGTCGTTACTGGATCAACAGGGGTGGATGACTTTGAATGGGGAGTTACTTTATTTGCTGAACATCCCGATGATTTAAAAGAGGTTGTTTACACGATGCGTTTTGATGAAGCATCTGCTGTTTATGCTGATTTTGGTCCTTTCTATACAGGTGTGGTAGATGAACTGGAAGTAGTTTTAGAACACCTCAGTATCGATTAGGCATACCTTCTATGAGTTATTCTCAACATTTAGAAATTCTTCAAGCCGACTTAGCGAGTATGAAAAATGTTATTGTTGCTTTTTCCGGAGGCGCAGATTCTTCATTTCTAGCTCACGTCGCACATAACATTCTTGGGGCTAACCATTGCCACGTAGTGACTGCGGTATCTCCCTCATTGTCAATATCAGATTATCAAGATGCAGCAAATTTGGCCTCAGAGTGGGGTTTCCGATGGAGCACAGTGGAAACGAACGAAATGGAATCTGAACAATACCTCATCAATGATTCGGATCGTTGTGGCTATTGTAAAGAGGCGTTGATGGATTCACTAATCCCGATTGCAGAACAAGAGTCAGCAACTGTTTTACTTGGAGTCAATTTAGATGATCTTGGAGATCATCGCCCTGGACAGACGGTCGCTGCATCTCATGGAGCTCGCTTTCCTCTTGTAGACGCCGGATTTACGAAGAATGCGGTTAGATCTACTTCTCAAGAACTCGGACTACGAACTTGGGATAAACCAGCAGCACCATGCTTATCTTCACGACTTCCATATGGAACTCCCGTGACGTTAGCGAGGCTCTCTGCAGTTGAAAAAGCTGAAAAATCTTTAAAACAATTAGGGTTCGATGACCTTCGTGTTCGCCACTATGACAAGACAGCACGTCTGGAAATCCCAATTTCAGAAATCGATAACGTTCTTTTAAAACGCGAAGAAATTGTAGCTGTCGTCCAGTCTGCTGGATACCTTTATGTGACCCTAGACCTTGAAGGCCTTCGTTCCGGGAATTTGAATCAAGAACTTGGAGCGTACGATTAACAAATGATCACACATGCTGAAGATGTTTTAAAAGATCGTTCCTTAACTGGTTCAGTATTTTGTGATGCGCTTACTAAGCGAACAGATGCGTTTCTCAAAGCAATCTACGAAGATGCAATGGCTCCTAAAGGCACAGCTCTTATAGCGATTGGTGGATATGGAAGAAGGGAATTGTGTCCCGGGAGCGATATTGATGTGCTTCTAGTCCACCAACCAAAATTAGAAGTTAACGAATTAGCAGAAAAACTTTGGTACCCCTTATGGGACGCTGGGCTAAAACTTGGTCATCAAGTAGGAACTATCGATCAGATAGTCGAAGTTGGTTATGAGAACTTAGATGTGGCAACGAGTTTGCTTGCCGCTCGCCTAGTTGCTGGAGATGACGGTTTAGCTAAAAAACTTTTAAAAAAAGCACACGAGCAATGGGTAAATAAATCTTTTTATTATTTATCTGAATTGAATAAGTCAGTTATGACTCGGCATCAAAAGTTTGGTGAAGTCGCATTCCTTCTGGAACCAGATTTAAAAGAGGCGAGAGGCGGCTTACGAGATGTTCATGTCTTGAACTGGGTTGAGGAGTCAGAAAAAGTACTAAGAGATCAAGAGAATAAAAATCTAGAAGAAGCATTTGAAACTCTGCTAGAGGTTCGGGTGGAACTACACCGTGAAACTGGTCGTCGGTCAGATCGACTTTTACTGGAGCTTCAAGATGATTTAGCTGCAAGGCTTGGTTATGAAGACGCAGACAAGATGATGTCTGTTGTTGCATCAGCTGCTCGGGTTGTCGCTTGGACCGGAGATGGGGCACATCGACGAATTCGTCGTGTATTAGGCGAACGTGGTCCTAGAAGAATGATTCAAAAAGTATTACGACGTGAGATCGCACCAGGCCTGGTGCTTGATGATGGACGCATCAAAGTCAATAAAGAAGCCTTAGAAGATCCATTAGTTGTTCTCCGTAGTGCCGTTGCAGCAGCAGAAAATAATGCATATCTTGACCGTGTTTCGTTAGAAACCCTTTCGCAATGGGCCACTATTCTTCCAGATCCTTGGCCAAAAGAAGCCCGTGAACTTTTTGAAAGACTACTTTTTACGGGATGGGCCGCCATTCAAGTTATAGAGGATTTAGATCAAAGTGGACTTTTCGTGGCGTTGATACCCGAATGGGGTCCTTGTCAGTCACTACCGCAGAGAAACGCTTATCATCGTTTCACCGTTGATCGACATTTGTTAGAAACAGCTGCTCAAGCCTCACTTTTAAAAAACCAAGTAGATCGACCGGACTTACTAGTAGTCGGGGCTCTTCTTCACGACATTGGGAAAGGTTACCCGGGTGATCATTCAGAGGTCGGGGTGGATCTGGTTGTAACTATTGCTGGACGAATGGGGTATTCCGTTGAAGATGTGGGGTTGTTGTCTGCAATGGTTGAACAACATCTTCTTCTCCCAGATATCGCAACAAGGCGTGACTTAGATGATGACGGAACAATTAGATCGGTAGCTGTAACAGTTGGAAGTATTCGTTTATTGCAGTTGTTGGGAGCCTTAACTGAAGCGGATTCTCTTGCTACCGGACCATCAGCATGGAGCCATTGGAAAGATGGACTTGTAACCGAATTAGTGACTCGAGTAACTCATGTTCTTGAGGGAGGCGATGTTCTTGATGTGATTGGAGGCTCTTTCCCCAATGAAGAACAACAAGAAATGCTTTTTGCTACCGAGCAAATTATCAAAGGTAAAGAATCAACATTTACTGTTGTAACAAATAATCGATCTGGGATTATTTCAAAAATTGCTGGTGTGTTAGCACTTAATGGTTTAGGAGTCTTTGGTGCTGTTGCACATACAGAAAATGATCGATCTCTTTCAGTTTTCCGAGTAGAACGGAAAAAAGATCAAGAAATTAACTGGGATCTAATCGAAGATCAAGCAGAAAAAGCCTTATCAGGACGACTAGCAGTAGCTGCACGTCTAGGTGAGCGTTCGCGTTTTGACCGAAAGACAAAAGCTACCGCTCGACCAGTGCAACCACGGTTAACCGTAGATAATGAAACTTCAGAAATTGCTACGGTTTTAGAAATAAGTTGCCTTGATGAACCAGGGATTCTTTACCGCATAACACGAGCGTTCACAGAATTAGATTTAGATATTGTTAGTGCGAGGGTTCAGACCCTCGGATCTGAAGTCATAGATGCTTTCTATATTCGTGATCAGTCGGGAAGTAAAGTGAAAGATCCTGATCACTTAGCTGAGATTGAATTGGCTGTTTTGCGTTGGATTGGTATGGATTTATAAGAGCTTCAAGTAAAAATTGTGCTTAAAGAAAGACATTTGGTACTCTTCGCCGATACTTAATTTTTCAAAAACCAGTCATCTTCTGAATGGAGAAACAGTGAAAATTAACGCGGTGACATTAGATGCAGTTGGTGGCCCTGTTCAAGTAGAAGAAGTTGATCTAGAACAGCCGCATGAAGGTGAGGTACTTGTGAAGATGGGCGCCTCTGGGGTTTGCCACAGTGATCAGCATTCCATCACGGGACAACATCCTGCTGATCTTCCTTGTGTAGTAGGTCATGAAGGAGCTGGAGAGGTTGTAGCTGTTGGATCGGGTGTCAGCCGTGTAAAAGTGGGCGATCATGTAGCACTTAATTGGCAACCAAATTGCGGTAACTGTTTTTATTGTGATCGTTCAGAACACGCATTGTGCAGGGAAGTAACTAAGACGGTGTGGAGTGGGTATATGGCAGATGGGACAAG
>CAJXEU010000165.1 GCA_913052525.1 uncultured Actinomycetes bacterium | reverse complement strand
TGACGACTCAAGAATAATTTATGTTAGAGATGTAAGAGCCAGAGTTGAAAAACTTGCACCATTTCTCAAATTTGATGCCGACCCTTACCCAGTAATTCTTGATGGACAATTGGTTTACGTAGTTGATGGATACACGACAACTGACCGGTACCCCTACGCTCAACGAGCACCAGTATCTGATTTAGATTCAAATAGTGGGCTACGCGACAAATTTAACTATGTCCGCAATTCTGTTAAAGCAGTTGTGGATGCATTCGATGGAGACGTTAAATTTTATGTTGTTGACCCAGATGACCCGATTATTCAAGCTTACCAATCAGCTTTTAGCGGTCTTTTTTCTCCTGCTTCGGAAATGCCAGAATTACTTAATGATCATCTTCGCTACCCAGAAGACATGTTTCGTGTTCAATCAGAACTATGGGGTTCATATCACGTAGATGAAACAGAAAATTTCTATCAGCGAGCCTCTGAATGGGCGATTTCTCAGGATCCAGGGCGAAGCGGTGAAGGAGCAGCGAACCTTGCACTGGTTGACAATCAAGGTGTTCGAATCGGCACACGAGATGTTCGCATGTCTCCCTATCGAACAATCGTCAACTTATCTGATTCTGAAGAAGCCGAATTCGTTATTTTACGAGCTTTCGTACCCCTTGATGAAGAAGATGCTCGTAAAGAACTTGCTGCCTATGTTGTAGGGCGCAGTGATGGAGAGCACGCTGGAGAGTTAGTGGTGTATCGTCCACCTACTTCAAACTTTGATGGGCCAGCACTTGCTGAAGAACGAATCCGTAACGATGAAGAGGTTGCAAGCCTCCAAACGTTGCTTAGTCAACGCGGATCAGATGTGCTATTTGGAGAGTTGCTTCTTGTACCAATAGAGAACTCAATACTTTATGTTCGTCCTCTTTATGTACAAGCTGATGGTGATTCAACTGTTCCTGAATTGGAACGTGTCATTGTAGTTGCAGGAGAAAACGTCGTGATGGAAGACTCTCTTCAAAAAGCACTTGAAAAACTTACAAATCAAAGTCTTAGCACGCTATTCCCTGATTCGGGATCTACAAGTTCACCCATTACAGAACCAGAACCAGAACCAGAGGAAACAATTACTGAGGAGTCGCCTGAACCTATTTCACAGGATTTGAATACCATTGTTCAAGAAATTGAGCAACTCCAAGTGGCGGCAGCACAAGCATTAGCGGAAAACCCTCCGGACTGGATGGAGTTTGGAGAAATTCAAAGCCAGATCCAAGACTTGCTTACAGCGTTAACTACTGAATCAGAGAATTAATTCAATCAGCAGGCTGCCAGCCATCAAGACGACGCCCCGAAGGGGAAGTATCTTCAGTCCTCACTGGAGAATCAGCACTTAAGTCTTTGAAGCTTTCATCACTTGCTAAATTTGGCGATATACGTGTTACGTCAATTGGTTCAAATTGACTAGCTAATTCTGCGATCTGTCCTTTTAACTCAACGCTGACACGTGTTATTTCACCTGAAAGTCGAGCGGTATGTAAACGTAAATCCATGAGAGTTTCTTCGTCGCCGTCATCTGCTCCAGATCCAAAAGCGTCAAATTTGTGTTCTAAAACACTAATTCTTTCATCTAAATCTCTCAACCCATTTGCTAAATCCAACAAGATTTGATCAGCAATCGGTATTCCTTCTGTGGGTTGAACAACAGAAGGAGAACTCGTTCCTGTTCGGCCGTCTCGCTTCTTTTTTTCTCTACCGAATTTCTTTGCCATATAACGATGGTAGTACTCCAGAGATGAAGAACGTGAACAGCCCGCGATAACAGAACAAAAGAAGATAGGTACGCTAGAGGTATGAAGAAACTCTTAGGCATGTCGAATGAGTAGATTAGTTACTCGCACAGTTCTAGTTGCCTCACTCTTAGGGCTTGTTTCATGCGCCAATTATGACGGTCGCTCAATGAAAGGAGAAAACCCGACGGACACGCTCGACGTTCTTGTCAACAATGACCAAGAGTCTGAGGGCCAAGAAGATGGTTTTTCTAAATTTTCAACAACACAATTAGACGACCCTTTAAGCCTATTAGATGGAGAAAAAGGAGAACCAAATTTAGATCTCGACCCTTTTCAAGGAGTTGGAGGAGACTCGGTCATAAATTTAGAAACTCTTTCTGGAACGATTGGAGAAGTTGGATCTTATGAACTTACTTTCCCGCAAGTTTCTGAAACAGCATCTGATTTTGCCATAAATGGGGCAATACAGTCAGTAGCTGACAGAATTTACCTTGATTTCGCTACAGAAATTGCTGACATATCAAATGAAGGCACAGTCATAGGGGTAAGTGATCTTGTGGGTGAAGGAAGAATTGTTTTCAATAATGGATATTTGCTGAGTGTCTTATTTGAAGGTTCCACAGACTGGGGTGGGGCTGCAAGTCAACAATCATGGACAGAATCAGTGATGCTTGATCTTTCTAACGGGCAAATTCTCACCGCAGAGGATTTGTTTCAACTTGAAATCTCCACAGACTGGAAAGAAGTCATAGCAGACAGATCGTACGGTCTACTCGCAGAACGTTTGGGTTCTGAAATGATTTGGGACGAAGGACTACTCCCAATAGCAGAGAATTTCAACAACATGCTCGTAACCCAATCAGGACTTCTTGTTGTTTTTGATCAGTATCAAGTAGCAGCTGGAGTTGCTGGAACACCAACCGTAATTATTCCGTGGGTTGAAATAGCAGCCATCATCAACCCTCAAAGCAGAATCGGTGAACTTGTTATCGCTGGAGGTTCTTTAGAAGTTAACTGAGGCCAAGTCGAACAAACTGTTCTTCTGGAGCTTCAACTTCTTTGAGAGCGTGGTGTAACAGTTTTTCATAATGGTGTGCTCGTTCAGAGTCAACAAGGTTTTCGGTTTCTTGCTCGTCCTCGTTATCAAACAAATATGACTTATCGCCAGCTCCTCTACCAGCAAGAAGCACTGCCCGGTTAGATAGTTCTTGACCAGAGAGTGGTTGTCGAATAACAGGGGTATCGCTACCTGGCATCCGATCTAACCAAGCGCGACCATCAGGTCGAGGTAAACCAGCATTTGGAAATATGTGCATCGGCATCGTTGACCACCGATTTGACCAGATACTGATATCACCAGCAGGGCCTTCCGCCCCTCGAATGTATTTACCTGCGGAATCAATCACATTTACTTCAAGTCCGAAGTATCCCTGAAGCATGTAATCTCTAGCAGTTTGTTCTTGCCCTTCAATAACAGAACGTAAAGAAACACCATGAGTGCGATGTTCTACATCTAAGTCGAATAAATCCACAAGAGTTGCATGAATATCAACACTTGTAGTTAATGCTTGGCGATTGCCTGCTTCAATCCCGGGCCAATGCACCAACATTGGTATATGACCGAGCAAGTTAAATATTGGAGACATTGGTTTACCAAAAGTTTCATCTCTCTCACCTAAGTAATGGCCATGATCGGTAACAATAAAAAGGGCAGTGTCGTCCCATAAGTTGTTGCGGTCCATAGCGTCTAAGACTTTTCCAAGCCAGTGGTCAATCATGGAGAGTTTCGCTCCATAATTTGCTCGCACCTGGAAAGCTTGTTTTTCAGTTAGCACACCTTTTTCGATTGCTTTTTGCATATAAGGGGGCCAAATAATGAGGTCCTCTTCTCGCTGGTCATGATATTTATACGCCCAGGGTTCTGGAGTGTCGAAAGGTTCATGGGGATCAAATTCATCAACGAAAAGAAAAAACCTTTCGTGTTGTCCTGCGTTTCGATCTAACCAGTTCGCGGTTGCTTGCATAGTGCGTGGACCAGGGAAATCGGTTTCCTCTCTGAAGTAGGTACGAGAAGTGTCGTAAGG
>CAJXEU010000164.1 GCA_913052525.1 uncultured Actinomycetes bacterium | reverse complement strand
CATAGATCTATAAGCCAGTCAAGAACATGTGTCTCTAGTTCTGTGGCTGCTGGGCTTGTAGCCCATAACATTCCGTTCACCCCTAAACCTGTAGAAAGTAAGTCACCTAAAATAGCTGGAGGTGAAGAATTGGCTGGGAAATACCCATAGAACCCTGGATGCTGCCATTGAGTAATCCCTGGGGCAATAATACGATCCATATCATCTAGTAAGTCTTGAAAAGGTTCACCAGTTTCAGGTGCATGCTCGGGTAAAGCTGACCGGATTTCTCCTGGTGTTACGTCCGAAGTAACTGGCCTTTCCTCAACTTCTTTCAGGTAGTCAACAAGCCAATCAATAGCGGCATACCCAGCGGAACGAAACTCTTCAGGGGTCATGTGAACAGATTTAGCTTCAGAATGAGTCATAAGGAAATTCTAGGGGAAGAAAGTTCAGACAATTCTTAATCCCAAAGTTAGTAACTGGCGGAGAATGTTTGCAGTTACCCCCCAAATGGTTTCATCAGAGATTTCAAAGAAAGTTACAACGTGTGATCGTCCTTCTCGTTCCCAATACTCTTCACGCCATGTTTCTTCTTTTAAGAGCTCTCCAAGATCTACATGACGTATTGCTTCTACTTCAGCAGAGTTAGCTTTTAGTTCAGGGCAATGTGGAAGCACAGCAACAAACGGATGGATTAGAGTTTCACTTCCTAGGGTGACAATTGCGTCTAACTCCCCGATCTTTTGAGGGAGAGAAGAATCGAGTCCTGTTTCTTCATGTGCTTCTCTTAGCGCGGTACTCCAAAGATCTTTATCTACTGTTTCTTGATGCCCACCCGGGAAACTCACTTGATGTGCGTGAGTAGATAAGTGAGGAGATCTTCGAGTGAGAATCACCTTAAGTGAATTCTGTTCTTCGTAAAGTGCGACTAAGACTCCGGCTTTTTGTGTGTATTTATCAAGATGATTTTTTTTAGCAGCAACAGGTTCATGCTTTTCCACTGCTTCGGTTAATTTCTTGAGAGTTAATGTTTTGTCGCTGAGATGTGACCAAGGCGAGGGTTCACCTAGGCGCCATTTTTTTGGACGTGGAATTATTTGAGGCCCACCTCGGTTATTTAGCGCTTCTTCTTTATTCATTTCATAAATCTTTCATAATGAAAACTACAGGAGCCGAGCCCTAGGGCTCGGCTCCGAATAGTTAATCCCTTGATTTAGGGTTACATCATGCCGCCCATGCCGCCCATGGGATCCATCCCGCCTGGAGGCATTGGTGGAGCAGGCTCAGGTTTATCTGCAACTACTGATTCAGTAGTTAGCAAAAGTGCTGCTATGGAAGCAGCATTTTGTAAACCGGCTCGAGTTACCTTAGCTGGGTCTATGACTCCCTCTTTTATGAGGTCAACCATTTCTCCAGTTGCTGCATTTAAGCCTGTTGCTCCTGAAGCTGATTCGATTTCGCGCACCACAACCGCTCCTTCAAGTCCTGCATTGTCAGCTATTAGCCGTGCAGGAGCTTCAAGAGCAGCATGAACAATGCGTGATCCAGTAGCTTCATCGCCAGAAAGTGACTCTACAACTTTTTCGACTGCTTCTCGAGAGCGAAGTAGAGCGGTTCCACCGCCAGCTACAACACCTTCTTCTATGGCTGCACGAGTTGCTGAAAGAGCATCTTCAATGCGATGTTTTTTCTCTTTGAGTTCAACTTCCGTAGCGGCTCCTACTTGAACTACTGCGACACCACCAGCAAGTTTGGCGAGACGTTCTTGAAGTTTTTCTCGATCCCAATCTGAATCTGTTTCTTCAATTTCACGTTTAATTTGTGAAATGCGTCCCTCAACTTCAGCTCCTTCTCCGGCGCCTTCAACAATTGTGGTCTCGTCTTTAGTTACAACTACTTTGCGGGCTGTACCCATCATGTCGATGGTTACACCATCGAGTTTCAGGCCTACCTCTTCAGCTATAACTTGTCCATTTGTTAAAACAGCCATGTCTTGAAGCATTGCTTTACGTCGTTCACCAAATCCAGGAGCTTTGACTGCTACTGAATTAAAGGTCCCGCGAATCTTATTAACTACTAAAGTTGCGAGAGCTTCACCCTCTACATCTTCGGCGATAATCAATAACGGGCGTCCTGATTGCATCACTTTTTCTAGAACAGGGAGAAGATCCTGAACAGAGGTAATTTTCCCTTGGTTAAAAAGTATGTATGGCTCTTCAAGAATTGCTTCTTGGCGTTCCGGGTCGGTTACGAAATAGGGTGAAAGGTAGCCTTTATCGAATTGCATACCCTCAACGAAGTCAAGATCCATTCCAAACGTATTTGACTCTTCTACGGTCACTACTCCGTCTTTACCTACTTTGTCTATTGCATCTGCAATGACTTGGCCAATTGTCGCATCAGCAGCAGAGATTGAAGCAACGTTCGCGATCTGTTCTTTTGAGTCATCAACTTGAACGGCTTGCCCTGCTATTGACTCAACAGCTGCTTTAGTTGCTTTTTCAATACCTCTTTTAAGGTCCATTGGGTTAGCACCTGCTGCAACATTTCGTAGTCCCTCGTGAACGAGAGCCTGTGCGAGAACTGTTGCAGTTGTGGTTCCATCACCAGCAATGTCGTTTGTTTTCGTTGCAACTTCTTTTACCAGTTGAGCTCCCATATTTTCGAAAGGATCTTCAAGTTCAATTTCTCGTGCAATAGAAACACCATCATTGGTGATTGTAGGTGCACCGAATTTTTTATCGATTACGACATTACGGCCACGAGGTCCAAGTGTTACTTTGACGGCATCCGCCAATTTATTTACACCTGCTTCTAACCCTCGTCGCGCTTCTTCGTCAAATTTTAAAATCTTTGTCATTTAGGCCTACTTAATTGTGGCGAGCACGTCGCGAGCGTTGAGAATTAACAAATCTTCTCCGGCGCTACTAATTTCTGTGCCACCGTATTTACTGTAAACAACAGTGTCTCCAACGGAGACATCCATTGGGACAAGTTCGCCTGTTTGTTCTGATCGGCGTCCTGGTCCTGTTGCAAGTACTTCGCCTTGTTGAGGCTTTTCTTTTGCAGTATCTGGGATAACTAAGCCACTGGCTGTAGTTTCCTCGGATTCACTTGGTCGGACCACAATACGGTCCTCTAGAGGTTGAATGTTCATTCAATATTCCTTTTCAAACTGTGTTTCCCAATTCAAGGTGAACTGAAAAACAATTGGCAGTCGCAATGGGCGACTGCTAACTCTACGCAGTTTTGCCCTTAAGTCACAACTCTTAAGGACGTGTTTTCTTATGAATTACAACGTTCCGGAAGCCCCCAATTAGGATCAGCTCCAGTATTTAAAGGACTTGATCCATCCATCTGAAGACACCACCAACCTGCTGCAGCTACCATTGCCGCATTATCAGTACACATTGATCGAGAGGGTATGAATGATCGCACACCGGTCTCTATACAAGTGTCAAGAAATTTTTCACGAAGACGCGAATTCGCTGCAACTCCCCCGCCTAGACACAAACCTTTTGCTCCAGTGGCTGCAGCTGCCCACTTCGCTTTTGTTACTAGCACATCAACAACAGCTTCTTGAAATGAGGCAACAACATCTGCAGTAGAAACATCTGGATTATTGCGAACATGATTGATGACTGCAGTTTTTAGGCCGGAAAAAGAAAATGCAAGTTTGCGGTCTTCAGCCATAGTGTCAGGGTTTTCTTGGACTAAAGCTCTTGGGTAGTCAAAGGCTGCAGGGTCGCCCTCAACTGCTAGAGCATCAATAGCCGGCCCACCAGGATATTCCAGACCTAAATATCGGGCGACCTTATCGAAAGCTTCTCCTGCCGCATCATCAAGAGTTGAACCTAAGACTCTGTAGCGGCCGTGTCCTTCCATTAAAACCAGCATCGTATGGCCACCAGAGA
>CAJXEU010000163.1 GCA_913052525.1 uncultured Actinomycetes bacterium | reverse complement strand
ATTGGCAGGCCCATATGTTATTTCTAGCTTACTTTTCGTCTTAGCAGCCTTTGTTATACACAAAAATTTACACCCAGACCCTCTGCTGCTTTCCGGACAATTGGACGAGTCGAAACCTGATAGTGGTATAAAAGAAGCAGCAAAACTTCTCTTTTTCTCACGAGTTGGTCAATTGTCTGTTCTTTCCATGGTTGCAGGACATGTAGTCATGGTAGGTGTCATGACAATGACGCCCTTACACATGAAAGATGGATCACATGAATTAGAAATTATCGGTTTTGTTATTTCTCTTCATATCGTTGGGATGTACGCCATCGCTCCGGCAATTGGCTGGTTAGTGGATCACATAGGTGTAGGCCCTTTGTTGATCACAGGAGGAGCGTTACTTTTCTTAGGATCTGAGTTAGCCGCTCATACCGATAAGAGCGACAGTCTCGGAGTTTTCGTGGGTTTATTTCTCATTGGAGTGGGATGGAGCTGTGGCCTGGTTGCATCATCAGCTTTACTCACAAAAACTTTTGATGGAGCGGAAAGAGTAAGGGTCCAAGGTTTAGCAGATTTAGTCATGACTGCCTCTGGCGGTTTAGCTGGGATCGGATCAGGGTTACTAGTTGCCGGTACGGATTACCAGACGATGAGCCACAACGCAGCTTTTGTTGGTCTTGTCCCAATAGTTGGATACATATTATTTGAATTAACAAAGAATAAGAAATCATTCAATAAGTTATGAAGGTTCTTACTTCTACGTGCTTATTAGTCGCTCTTCTACTGGGTTGTTCTGAACAACTTGAAAGTGTAGATGCTGGTTATGAAAGTGGTTCATCAACTTCTCTTCTTTCCAAAGACGAAGAGTCATCAACTTCAATTTCTGTTAGCGAAAGTAATCGTGACTCAGAAGAACGAGACTACTTAGATGTAGAAGTTCTGCAGAATCATCCATTTACTCTTACCTCGGTTATTTCTTTGGATCATCCAATGGGTCTTGTCGCGGTGCCAGAGAGTGATGTCGTCTTGGTTGGTGAACGAGACGGGAGAGTCTCACAGCTACATTTCTTAGATGATGGAACTGCCACCAAAGGAGATCCTGTTCTCGATTTAAGATCAGAAGTAAGTACTTTAGGAGAAGGCGGCCTATTAGGTTTAGCTGTATCGAATGATGGCAAAGAACTTTATTTGAGTTACACAGACCAGGAAATGAAAAGCCAAGTCATTTCAACGGTGTTGAATTCAGGTATGCCAAATATTGACGAAAAAAGAACAATCCTTTCTTTAGAGCAACCGTTTTCTAATCACAATGGTGGACATCTTGTAGTTGATCAAAAAGGAATGCTTCTTGTCGGATTTGGCGATGGTGGCGGATCAGATGACCCACTTAATTATGGACAAGATAGAAGTAATTGGTTCGGATCAATTCTTCGGATCAACCCTTCAATTGAATCGCCATATGGAGTACCAGAGTTGAATCCATTTTTTGGTTCAACTGAATTCAAAGAAGAAATTTTGGTATGGGGACTCCGCAACCCATGGCGTTATTCAATTGATAGCACCACAGGTGATCTCTGGATTGGTGATGTGGGCCAAGATCACATTGAAGAAATAACACGGATACCTTACGAAGATTTGACTGAAGATAATAATTTAGGATGGCCTATCTTTGAAGGCGATCGTAAGAATAGAGATGAGTCTTTGGATACTCATAGGCTCCCAAACATCGTGTACGACCATTCCGATGGTCGGTGCTCTGTTACTGGAGGCCTCGTTTACAATAGTGATAACGCTTCAGAATTTTCTGGAGTCTATATTTATAGTGATTGGTGCGATGGACGGATTCGTCTAGCTGCGATCCTTCAAGACGGTAGTGTCCTTACACATGCAACAGATTTAATAGTCCCTGAAGTGGTCGGGTTTTCCGAAGGGAGAAATGGTCAGATATATGTTTTCTCCCTACAAGGAGAAGTCTTCGAGTTGAAGACTGAATGAAGTCCAAATAAATTTTATCGAAGGAGTTGAAATGTCTAACCCCCCAATTGTTTTAGTTCACGGCCTCGGGACTTCAGCTGAGACGACTTGGTATAACAACGGGTGGGTAGATTTAATCCAAGACGCTGGGCGAGAAGTGCATGCGCTCGATTTGCTTGGTCACGGAAACGCTCCAAAGCCAACTGATCCGGAGGAATATCGTGAAGTAACACGACATTTACTAGATGGATTTCCAGAAGTACCAGTAGACATTGTTGCTTTTTCTCACGGTGCTCGACTCGTACTAGAAATAGCAATAAAAAACCCTGAGCGTTTCCACAGGATAGTGTTGGCCGGAATTGGAGAAAATCTTTTTCGGGAAGAACCAGAAAGACGAACTGCAATCTTTGAAGCAATAGAATCTGGGCAATCTAATGACCCTGAGTTGCGCTATTTTGCTGACTTACCAAATCTTCCTGGAGGTAGCCGCTCTGCCCTGACAGCATTTATGCGACGCCCAGGCACACCAAAAATAACTGAAGAACTTCTTGCCAACGTAACATGCCCTGTTTTGGTTGTTCTAGGAGACAATGACTTTGCTGGTCCTGCAGGTCCTTTAGTGTCTGCTCTTCCTGACAGCATATTTGTTGAACTAAAAGGAGTGGATCACTTTGCAACGCCAAAAGATTTTGGCTTCATAGATGCTGCACTAACTTTCCTTGATGCCCAGCCTTTTTAATTAAGTTAGTGGCCTATCTGTTGGTAAAACCGGTGTGGGTAGTTTGCTTTCCCCTCTAAGGAATTTGTCGACTGAATGAGCAACTGAACGCCCTTCAGCTATTGCCCACACGATCAAAGATTGGCCACGTCCCATATCACCGCAAATAAAGACTCCCTCTTTGTTTGTTGCAAACTCTTGATTGCGTTTAACGTTTCCGCGCTCATCAAGGACCAGATTGAAGTCTTCGATTAGAGGTGATGACTCAGGCCCAGTGAATCCGAGAGCTAATAGGACGAGATCTGCTGGAAAAATTTTTTCTGTTCCGGTGACTTTTTCGAATGTAATTGAACCGCTAGAAGAAGTTTGATCTACTTCATGGGTTTTTAGGCCAACTACTCGCCCTTCTTCGACAATGAATTCTTCGGTATTGATGGCAAATTGGCGCTCACCACCCTCTTCATGTGCTGAGGACACACGATGTATGAGCGGCCATGTCGGCCAGGGAGTAGATGGAGAACGATCGCTCGGAGGTCTAGGCATTATTTCAAACTGTTGCACAGATGACGCTCCTTGACGTAAAGCTGTTCCTAAACAGTCTGCGCCTGTGTCTCCCCCACCGATGATTACTACATTTTTCCCCTTAGCTGTTACCGCCGGAACATCTAAGTCTCCTTGTTCCACCCTGTTTGCATCTGGTAGATACTCCATGGCTTGCAATATTCCTGAAGCGTCTCTTCCGGGAATTTGGAGATCTCTCCATTGTGTAGCGCCAATTGCAAGAATTACTGCATTGAAATCTTTAAAGAGCTCACTAACGAGAAGGTCAGTACCTACTGTAGTGTTTAGAACAAATTGTGTTCCTTCGGCCTCCATTTGAGCTAGACGTTGGTCTAGATATTTTTTCTCCATTTTGAAACTAGGTATTCCATAACGAAGCAGACCTCCGATTCTGTCTTCACGTTCAAAAACGCTGACGTCGTGTCCTGCACGAGTGAGTTGTTGGGCAGCTGCTAAACCGGCGGGGCCAGATCCAATTATTGCTACACGTTGTCCTGAAAGCTGGTCCGGAAGAATTGGCATAATCCACCCTTCGGCCCAAGCACGATCCACTATGTTTACTTCAACCTGTTTGATTGTCACCGGTGGCTCATTAATACCTAGAACACATGCGGATTCACATGGCGCTGGACATAGTCTTCCTGTGAATTCAGGAAAGTT
>CAJXEU010000162.1 GCA_913052525.1 uncultured Actinomycetes bacterium | reverse complement strand
CGGTTTGACCGCAGAAGGTTTTCAAGCTGACGAAGAAGCTTTGGAGTTACTAGTAGAGCGCTCTTCGGGAGATGGCCGACATGCGTTAACAAGCCTTGAAGTAGCCGCCGCATTAGCAACAGGCCGCAACAGCGAACGCATAGAACTTGCCGATGCGGAATTCGCTTTAGGAACAAAAGCCCTAAGTTATGGCCGAGATGACCACTTTGACGTCGTTAGTGCTTTCATTAAGAGTATTAGAGGTTCAGATGTAGATGCCGGACTGTATTGGTTAGCTCGAATGCTCGAAGCAGGAGAGGATGCAAGATTTATAGCTCGCAGATTAGTGATTCTTGCAAGTGAAGATGTTGGAATGGCAGACCCGATGTCTCTGCTAATAGCTGATGCAGCAGCGCGATCCGTCGAATTCGTAGGCCTTCCGGAGGCTCAATTAAATCTCGCACAAGCAGTAGTGCACTTGGCTACTGCCCCAAAGTCAAACAGAGTCACAAAAGCAATTTTTGCCGCAAAAGAAGATGTTCAAGTAAGTGGAGTCAGTAAAGTTCCAAAGCATTTACGCGATGCCCACTATCAAGCAGCGGCGACTTTAGGACATGGTGAAGGCTACGAATATCCACATAATGATCCAAAAGGGTGGGTGGAGCAAACTTATCGACCAGCTGAAGTGGATGGAAATGTCTACTACGATCCTTCTATTCATGGATTTGAAGAAGAAATAGCCCGTCGAATGTCTGCACGTACGTCAGATCAGAAGAAAGAGGAAATCTAGAAATGAAATATCGTCTGTCATCTCTTCTCGTCGGTTGGATAATAGGACTTTTATCCTCTACCTTGGTTCGTCGTCGACTGCAGCGTTTGATTATGCGTTATGCTCCAGAGCACTTCCGCCGTCAAATAGAAGAGAAACGTCTAGAGATGATTCGAACAGTCCGACGTTTTAGCAGTGATTTCAAGTCTTCTACACCTGCAAAAGACCAAAACAGACGTCAGCCTTTATATCTAAAGAATCGTGACCGAACTCCTGGGCATCGCCCTAGACAACCTCTGAAGTAAATCATTCTCAGGGTGGAGTTGAGATCGTTAGACTAGGCATATATGACAAAAAAACTTCTAACCGCAAAGGCAATTCGCCGAGAATTTGTTGACTTTTTTGTTGCAAGAAATCATTTTCATGAGTCATCAGACAGTCTTATACCTGATGATTCAACTTTGCTTTTCACAAACTCAGGCATGGTGCAGTTCAAGTCATATTTAACCGGAGAGCAACCTTCACCTTGGCCTCGTGCAGTGACTGTTCAGAAGTGTGCACGAGCAGGCGGAAAACACAATGATTTAGAGGAAGTAGGGCGAACAAGCCGTCATCTAACTTTTTTTGAAATGATGGGAAATTTTAGCTTCGGAGATTACTTCAAATCAGAAGCGTGTGCTTTCGCTTGGGAGTTTGTTACCAAAAATTTAGGCCTTGATCCTGATCGACTTTGGGTGACTGTTCATGAAAGTGATGATGAGGCTGCTGCTATATGGGAAGAAGAAGTTGGAGTCTCAGCAGAACGCATTCAACGCTTAGATGAAGACAATTACTGGCGTATGGCTGACACAGGACCTTGCGGCCCCTGTTCCGAAATTTTTTGGGATAAAGGTCCAGAGCACGGTGAAGAAGGCGGTCCCGCTCATGGAGGAGAAGAAAGATTCGTTGAAATCTGGAATTTAGTTTTCATGCAATTTGAGCAACATGTAGATGGATCTCAGACTCCACTTCCCGCTCCTTCGATAGATACCGGTTTAGGGCTCGAACGTGTCCTTTCCGTGTTACAAGGAGTTAACTCGGTCTGGGAAACAGATGAATTTTCCAAACTTTTAAAAAGCATTAGTGAACTAACACAAGTCACCCAAGAAGAGAATGAGAGCTCTGACATCTCAATGAGAATTCTGGCTGATCATGCACGTTCGTCAACATTTTTGATTAATGACGGAGTTTTCCCCTCTAACGAAGATAGAGGCTACGTGCTTCGTCGTATTATCCGACGAGCAGTACGACATGCTTGGCTTCTAGGAGTAGAAGATCAGATCATGGCTTCTTTAGTGGACGTAGTCATAGAGATGATGGGTTCTGATTACCCGGAACTTGCCCAGAACCATGAATTCATAAGAGGAGTCATCGATCGAGAAGAAGAAGGATTTCGAGAAACCTTACGTTCAGGGCTTACAATTTTAGATTCAGCTATTGACGAATTGAAAACGGGAGAGCTACTTGATGGGCAAATCATTTTCAAACTTCATGACACCTATGGATTCCCACTAGAACTAACTGAAGAAATAACCACAGAGCGCGGGATCTCTATAGATTCTGATGGATTTTCAGAAGCCATGAATCAACAAAAAGAACGAGCAAAAGCTGCAAGAAAAGAGAATGGTAAAACAGATATTGCAGGAGATCTACGACCTTTATTAGAAAAACATGGTTCAACTTTATTCATAGGACGAGATCAAGATAAAGCAGAAGCAGAAGTTCTTTACATAGAAGGCAATTATGTAGTGCTAGACCAAACTCCTTTTTACGCAGAATCTGGAGGTCAAATAGGAGACACCGGTACTTTCACCAATACAAAAGGAACTGTTCAGGTTGTTGATACCAAATCTGCTCTAGATGGACTCCATATTCATGAAATTGAAGAAAATGGAATAGAAATTAAACTCGGCGACACAATATCTGTGGAAATCGATTCTGTTCGACGAGCCAATATTCGACGAAATCACACCGCCACCCATCTTCTTCATTCAGCTTTGCGCAGTATTCTTGGAGAACATGTAAAACAACAAGGATCATGGGTGGGTCCGGACCGACTACGCTTTGATTTCAGCCACTATGGAGCCTTACAACCTGAAGAGATCAAAGATATAGAAAATCTAGTAAACGCAGAAGTGTTAGATAATACTCTTTGCAATCATTATGAAACCTCTAGAGAAGAAGCAGAAGCAGCCGGAGCAGTCGCTTTCTTTGGCGACAAGTACGGAGATCAAGTACGAGTGCTCGAAGCTGGGCCTAACTCGATTGAACTTTGCGGAGGAACACATGTTGAAGCTCTAGGGGATATTGGATCATTCAAAATAGTTACAGAAGGATCGATAGGAGCAAACATTCGTCGCGTAGAAGCAATCACCGGCACAGCTCCAATTGACCGACTAAGAGATCTGGAATCTACTCTTACCTCTGCTTCAGAGAAACTAGGAGTTCCTATAGACGATGTTCTTGATGGAATAGATAAACGAATAAATGAGAATAAAGAAATCAAAGAAGAACTAAACGAGGTTCGCCGAGCATTGGCATTAAACCAAGCAGATACTTTGGCGGAGACAGCTCAAAATGGCCTAGTGATAACTGAAGTAACAGGAGTGGATCAGGAAGGATTAAGAGAATTAGCTACAGCGATTGCCTCAAAAGTAGGAGTAAAAGCCGTAGTTCTTGGATTAGCACCAGAAAGTGGTGGCGCTGCCCTCGTATCCATAGTTACTCCTGACAGTGGCTTAGACGCCGGTGCTCTTGTCTCCGAATCTGCAAAAACAATTGGCGGAGGTGGACGACTAAATCCAGATCTGACAGTAATAGGTGGCCGTCAACCCGAAAACCTCCAAGAAGCTCTTGACCAAGCTCGTGATGCAGCCGAGATGGCCTAAATATAAAAGTGCGTGCTCTCGGTTTAGATTTAGGAACCAAACGTATAGGCGTAGCGGTTAGCGACAGCGATGGATTGCTGGCAACACCGATAGAGGTAGTCAACCGACTAGGAGACATCCAAAAAGAACACCTAGCAATAGCCGAATTAGTTCAAGAATGGGAAGTCAGCATCGTTGTGGTAGGTGTGCCTTATTCATTAGATGGAAGTATAGGACCTATGGCAAAGAAAA
>CAJXEU010000161.1 GCA_913052525.1 uncultured Actinomycetes bacterium | reverse complement strand
CAGTCATCCGGTTCCCAAGAAGCATTGCTTCCGCAGCTTCCGCTGGCCGCATTTTAGGTAGGCATAAAACAGAGATCATGGCTGGTGCTACCCCGATTCTTACCTCGGTAAAACCAAATTTAGCGTCCTCTATCGCTACCGATAGATCCATCGCTGCAGCAAGCCCCATACCGCCAGCTACACAATGTCCGGCAATTCGCCCTATATAAGGTTTAGGAGATTTGCGGAACCGGCCAAACAATTCAAGTGGGTTCACCGATTTTGAAGGCTTACTCCCTTCGGACCGTTGTGAAAGGTCAGCACCGGCGCAGAAAACTTTTCCCGAGTTTGTTAAGACTATGACTCGAACTTCCGGGTCGTGGTCCGCTGCATCCAGAGTTTCGACAAGTTCAAAAGTCAATTCAGAACTGAGAGCGTTACGATTTTCCGGGTCATCTAAGGTGACGGTAAGTACTCCCATGTCTAACTCTGTTTGTATCAGTGTCATTAGCGACCTCCTGGGTTAGGTCCGTCGGTGGCTGGACCAGCAAATACTTGTGCTTTCGTTAGCCAGTCCCTGGCAGAATCTCCTTGAAGAACAAGAGAGGTGTCATCAAGATGTCTTCGTTGGGTCACCACTAAACAAAAGTCTTCTGCTGACCCTTCAATAGAAGAATCACCGTTTTCAGGCCCCCAAGACCATAAATCTCCTGACGGAGAAGTGAGATTCACTATCACATCGTCGCTCGGGACTTCTAAACCTCGATTTATGTAAGTCCATTTTCGTGTAATAAAACCCAGTTGAGCAATATGACGTAATCGTTCCGTAGGAGCTCGGTAAGCGTCAACTGCATCCACGATGTTTTGCCCATGTGCCCAGACTTCCATTAGCCGAGCAGTGAGAAATGAACGTGCCCCCATTGAAGGGCCGTACCAAGCCACACGAGTGTCATTTTCTAAAGATTCAGAAGCTTCGGCAAGGTGCTGTCTTTCAGATCTCCATTCTTTCAAGAGTTCTACAGGGGAGAGTTTTCGATATTTTCCCAATGTGAATTCATCTACTGAATCTGAGTTTCCGGTGGCGTTGGAGATTAAATCATTCACTAATTCCTTGAAAAGGTCAGGATCAGAGATAGCGATGGCTGCCGTGTAGTCAAAATAAGTTAAGTGAGCTATTTGATCAGCGACACTCCATCTCGGGCTTGGTGTGTCTAGGTTCCAAGAGTTGTCATCTAGTTCGGCTACGACTTCGTCCAGTGCTAGCTGTTCATCTCGAAGATCTGAAGCTATTCCAGCTATATCCATGAGGTTTCTTTCCTGTCAGTAAGAACAAGACCCTTCATTATGATTTCTAACATATCGTCAGCAGCGACTTTAGGAGAACTACGTAGGTCCTTCATGACATCAACGTGTGCAAAGTCGCGACCTAAACCAGCTACAACACGGGCTACAGCTGCAGTGTCTACATTCGCGATGTCTTCGCGTTCAACAGCAAGATCGAGAAGACTTCGAGTGATCGCTACTAAATAGTCTGAATGGTCTTTACTTAGTTTCTCCGCACTGGGAACTATCTCAAGGTCTCTTGCGAATTCTTCAGTGGTGCTTTCCACCGCCACTGTTGCTGTTTCAAGATACAGACGGATGGCTTCTAGGGGGGTCATCCATGGATCAATGATTTCAATAGCGGTACGTCCAACTTTTCGAAGATTGCGGTCAATGACGATCAAAACCAGTTCATCTTTACTATTGGCAATTTCGTAAAGAGTTCGAAGTGAACAATTGACCCTAGAAGCAATCTCTGACATGGTGATTTCAGCGAATCCACTATCGAAAAGATTACTTAGCTGATCTAGAACTTCACGTTGTCGTTTGGTTAGTTCTTTTTCTCGCTGTCGAGTAATGACTGGCTTAGGAGCAGGAACTTCACGCAACCGAACAAGAAGACCAGAAGTTTCTTCAGTTAGAGCATTCACAGTCATGCTCGTCGGGCCTCTGACCAGGTCATTCCCTTTTCCACATTAATGTCACGCGGTAGCCCTAGAACCATTTCTGCAACAATATTTCGCTGCACTGCAAAAGTTCCACCTCCAAGAGTTAAAGCAGGGGAGAAGATGAATCCGTAATGCCAAATAGGGTCCACATTTGGAAACATTGATGAATCAGAACGAACTTCTGTTGGGCCGCTTCGCCCCATTTCAGGAACTTCACCTTCGGGTCCAGACCCTTCAATCATGCCGCTGGCGCCTGTCAATCGCTTAGCCATTTCTAAAACGTGTTGCCCGTGATCGTCAGCCATTGCTTTCTGGATGGAAGCCTCAACTCCTGGAGTTCGCCCAGCAAGACGAGCACTAAGAGTTCGTAAGCGATTAAGGCGAAGAACTTCTGACTCGCAATAAAGAGCGGCAAGTTCTTGGCGAAGTAGTGGGTCTTGAGTTCCACCATTTTTTCGAACGAGATCAAACAAAGTATTAGCTGAAGGGCCAGTACCCCACAGAGAACCAGCAGAAGAAAGAGAAACTCTCTCATTAGAAAGAGTCATTTTGGCTAATCTCCAACCATCACCTTCTTGCCCGACAAGCATTTCAGCAGGAAGACGCACATTATCGAAGAAGACTTGATTGAAAGAATGGGCTGTTGTCATGTCAACAATCGGGGTCATGCTCAGCCCAGGCAGATCTGTGGGGCAGATGAAATAAGAAATACCTTTATGTTTAGGCACGTTAGGGTTAGTTCTAGCGATCAGTATTCCAAACTTTGAATGGTGCCCTCCGCTAGTCCAAATTTTTGATCCATTTATAACGTATTCGTCTCCATCGCGAACAGCGCGAGTAGCAAGATTGGCAAGGTCAGATCCTGCATCTGGTTCGCTAAACATTTGACACCAAAACTCTTCACCGGTGAGGATGGGTCGCAAGTAGCGTTCTTTTTGTTCTTCGGTTCCTTCAAGCAAAATAGTGGGGCCCGCCCACCCGATACCTATAGCGTTTGCCGGCCTTTTAATCCCCGCACGTTTGAGTTCATCGTCGATAATGAGTTGATGCATAGGGTCAGCGGAAAGCCCATATGGTGCTGGCCAGTGAGGGACGGTGTAGCCCGCGTCTAAGAGTTTCTCTGGGCTAGGGGAAGGATTGGTTTTGATCCAATCTCTTACTTCTAGGCGTCTCGGATCATCATCTGGTGGAAAGTCAAAATCCATAATTACTCCAAAAGGTCTTTCGGTATCTCAACAACTCTTGCTCGTAGCCATTCTCCAAGACTTTTAGCTTGCCCGTCTTGGCGAGTGGAGGCAGCGACTCCTTCTTCAAGTATTCCATGAATAACGAAATTCAAGGAAAGAATGTTTGGGAGGCAGTATCGGTCAATTTTAAGCTCGGAGGTTTCCGGTAAAAGACTTCGAAGTTTCTCTGTAGTTAGAAAATCATTTAGCCATATCCACGCTTGTGGATCGCGAGCGAAAACTCCAAGATTTGCATTCCCGCCTTTATCGCCTGATCTTGTGCCGACAATACGACCAATAGGTGAAGTCACTGTTTCTTCACTTGGGGGCTCTGCCGGAGGAGCATCAAGTGGCTCAATGGAAACTAGACCATCTGGAACTGTTGACTCAACTATGGTCTGTTTCCCCCCGAGCACTGACACGTATTGAGGAACCAGATCCGAAGGCACAACTGCTGGACGGTAAACACCGTAGACGTGGGCTCCTCGACCGCCGACACCAAACATTCCAGGGATTGTTGCCAAAGCTAATTCGTTGACAGCATTTGAAAGAGCGCGACCAACTTTGCGTTCATCAGCATCTTTTACGGAGAGACGCCAAAAAGCGACTGCTTCTTCGTTGCTTTTTGGATCAGGTTTGTCGGTTCGGATTATACGAGTGGTCACTTCAGAGAAATCAGAGGGCTGGTAAGGGCAAGCTTCCCAAAAAGCTGCATCGACGAGTTCCGCTTTC
>CAJXEU010000160.1 GCA_913052525.1 uncultured Actinomycetes bacterium | reverse complement strand
ATCAAGAATTGCTACTAAAGAAACCTCAGGTAGATCCAAACCCTCACGAAGCAAGTTAATCCCTACCAGTACATCAAACTCTCCTAGCCGTAAATCTCGAAGAATTTCTATTCGCTCTAATGTGTCAATATCACTATGCAAATAGCGAACTCGAATGCCATGTTCAAGCAGATACTCAGTCAAGTCTTCGGCCATTTTCTTCGTCAATGTAGTAACTAATATTCTTTGATCATTTTTGACGCGTTCAGTGATCAAATTCTGAAGGTCATCTATTTGACCTGTGGTCGGTTTAACAAGTATCTCTGGATCCACTAACCCTGTAGGTCTAACTATCTGCTCGACAATCCGGGTGCTATTTTCTAACTCCCATGGACCTGGAGTGGCAGATAAAAAAACTACTTGCCCCACACTTTGAACAAACTCTTCGAATTGAAGCGGTCGATTATCTGCTGCTGATGGAAGACGGAATCCATGCTCTATAAGCGTTTCTTTCCTTTTTTTATCTCCTAGATACTGTCCATTTAGTTGCGGTACCGCGACATGAGATTCATCTAGAACCACAAGATAATCGTCGGGAAAATAATCAAGTAATGTGTACGGCTTCTCTCCGGGTTTGCGTCCATCAATATGGGCGCTGTAATTCTCAATGCCTTTACAGAAACCAATTTCAGTGATCATTTCCAAATCATGTTCGGTTCGCATACGAAGTCTTTGGGCTTCTAGAAGCATTTCTTCTGATTTAAAGAACGCGAGTCTTTTCTGAAGTTCTTTTTCTATACCTACAGTGGCTCGAGCTAAAACCAAACTATCTGCGGCATAGTGTGTCGCTGGGAACACCACGAGCTCGGAATGTTCTTGTATTCGTTCTCCTGTCACTGGATCAACTTCAGTGATGGATTCAATTTCGTCGCCGAAAAGAGATACACGAAAAATACTTTCTTCATAGGAGGGACGGATTTCTAATGTGTCACCTCGGACTCGAAATTTTCCGCGATCTAAAACAACATCATTTCGTTCATATCGCATCTCTATCAACATACGTAAAGTGGCTCTTTGCTCTACTTCTTCGCCTGTTCGAAGAACAAGTAAGTTACCTTCGTACATTTCAGGGTTTCCTAAGCCGTAAATGCAAGAAACTGAAGCGACTACTATTGTGTCTCGTCGAGTTAAAAGAGCAGCAGTCGCAGAGTGTCTAAGACGATCTATCTCATCATTAACTGAGGAATCTTTTTCGATAAAAGTATCTGATGAGGGTACGTAAGCTTCGGGTTGATAATAGTCATAGTAAGAAACAAAATATTCGACACGATTTTCTGGAAAAAACTCTCTCAACTCATTCGCTAATTGTGCCGCCAAAGACTTATTTGGAGCAATTACCAAGGTCGGTTTTTGGACTTCCTCTATGGTCCAAGCAATCGTTGCACTTTTACCACTGCCAGTTATCCCAAGCAGAGTTTGGAAACGCTCCCCTCCCCTAATTCCGTCTGAAAGTTCTCTAATTGCTTTTGGTTGATCCCCGGAAGGACTAAAGGGTGCATCCACACGAAACGGTGCGCTCATGCAGACAAGCCTTCTATCCAATTCCATGCTCTGTCTATTTCTTCACCTAATGAAACGAGGTCAGCATTATTGTCTATGACAAAATCTGCTTTTTCAATGCGTTCTTCACGAATGACTTGATTCGAGATTCTGTTATTCGCATCTTCCTCTGAGAAACCGCGATAAGCAACAAGGCGTCGCACTGCTTCTTCTGACATTAAGTCAACCACAATAATTCCATCTAGATCTTCGTAACCGGACTCAACAAGTAATGGAATGTCCAAAATAATTGGAGCAGTCCCAGAGGCATACTGGTCACGAAGACGTGCTATTTCCTCACGCACTAAAGGATGAACGATTTCGTTAAGAGCTAAGAGTTCATCTGTGTCTTTAAAGACGATGTCAGCAACTGCTTGCCTGTTTAATCCACCTTCAGCGGAAAGAATTTTTTCTCCCCACCGTTTAACCATTTTTTCAAAGACTGGTTTTCCTGGTTCTTGAAGTTCACGAACTATTACATCAGCATCAATTACGACAGCGCCACGATCTTTCAGCCCTGCGGAGACCGTTGATTTTCCTGAGCCTATGCCACCGGTCAGACCTATCTCAAGTGGTTCTTGAGGTAGTTCCTTCACCGTCATGGTTAATCAGGCTCCTTCCGGCTCCTCTTCAGACTCTTCTTCGTCTGTAGGTGCTTCCGCACTAACTACTTCTTCAGCAACAGGTTCTTCTTCGTCTGTAGGTGCTTCCGCACTAACTACTTCTTCAGCAACAGGTTCTTCTTCGACAACAGAATCAGAAGAACTTTCAACTTCCGATTCTTCATCTTTTTCTGAGTCGTCTGAATCTTCTTCTGCGTAATACGCTTCCCATGCTTCTTGCCCTTCAGATTCAGAAACTATGAAGTTTCCTTCTTCATCGTAAGCATGCTCTCCAAAGTGCTCTTGATACTCAGCAGCAACTGAACCACCTTCAGCAGCTTGCTTAATTGAAAGGCTTATCCGTCGACGTTCAAGATCTAAGTCAATGATTTTTACCCAGAGTTCTTCTCCTGGGGTAACTACTTGTTCTGGTAGTTCTACGTGATGTGCAGACATCTCTGAAATGTGAACTAGTCCTTCTATTCCGTCTCCTACTTGAACAAAAGAGCCGAATGGAACCAACTTTGTTACTCGTCCATACACGAGTTCTCCAGTTTTATGAGCATCAGCAAACTCTTGCCACGGGTCAGATTGTGTTGCCTTGAGAGAAAGACTGATTCGCTCTCTACTCATATCAATATCAAGTACCTGAACTTCTACTTCATCTCCGACTGTCACTACTGAGCCAGGATGGTCAACGTGTTTCCAAGAAAGTTCTGAAACGTGTATCAATCCGTCCATTCCGCCGAGATCAACAAACGCTCCGAAATTAACAACGCTTGAAACGACGCCTTTTTTCACTTCGCCTGGTTTTAGGTCATGAAGGAATTCTTCACGTTGCTCTTTGTGGCTTTCTTCAAGCCATGCCCGACGCGATAGCACCACATTGTTGCGATGTTTATCTAGTTCAATAATTTTCGCTTGAACAGTTTGGCCGATGTATGGCTGAAGGTCTCTAACTCGGCGAAGTTCAACAAGAGAGGCTGGCAAGAAGCCTCGTAAACCTATATCTACGATCAGTCCGCCCTTTACAACCTCAATCACGGATCCTGTAACACTTTCATCCGCTTCTTTTACTTTTTCTATGTTTCCCCAAGCGCGTTCATATTGTGCACGTTTCTTAGAGAGAATGAGTCGACCTTCTTTGTCTTCAAGAGTCACAACCACTGCTTCAATTTTTTCCCCCATGGAAACTATGTCGGCTGGGTTGACTCCATTGCGTATAGACAATTCGCGTGCAGGTATGACGCCTTCTGATTTATATCCAATATCTAAAAGAGCCTCGTCTTTATCTACTCGTACCACTGTCCCTTCCACTAATTGGCCAGCTTCGACATCAACCATTGTTGCTGAATAAGCTTCATCAAGTGAGAGACTTCCAAGGTCGTTCTCAGTTATTTGTCTAGGTACATAGTCTCCGCTTTGATCAAAGTCTCCCATTGGTGGAGATTTAAGGGCGGCATCGGTGGTAGTTTCGTCGGACACGGTCTTCTCGTCGGATAGTTAATAGTCGGATACGGGTCACACCTATTGGTGGACCAGATAAGCCTATCGGGTCCTTATTTCTTCTCCCCATTCTTTGGCCGATGTGCGATAAGTAAATATTCAGAGTGATCCAGGTCTGGAACACGTTTTTTGTAGTCACCGGGATTAACAGACCATATTTCTTCTACTTCTAGTCCAGCACTAGCAGCAAGTAATCGAAGTTCTCTTGGAGTGAAACAAGAAGTCGTCAACAATCTTGTCGTGCTCTATTGGCAACCC
>CAJXEU010000159.1 GCA_913052525.1 uncultured Actinomycetes bacterium | reverse complement strand
AGCTCCAACATGGATCTCTCTTAAGAAACGGATCCGACTTTCTACTGTATAAAAGGTTCCCTGTTCGTTCAGGTAGGCAGTGCCAAATCCGAGTTCTTCTAATAATTTGTCACCTGCATAACCGAAAACCACTCCGTAATATCCTTCGGTTAAATGGTTATTGTAATCAATCCATTCATGTGGAACTTTCGAGTTCCAGCAGCGAATTGGTTCTGGTTTTTCTTCCATCGGTAGATCTTTCAATTCTGTTCATCACGCTTTAAATAATGTGGCTTGCGTAATCTAAAGCAACTTTATGCGGACCACAACCGTTGAGTGGGGATTGTTTAATGTAAGTCAAGTTGAGACGGAACATTGAGTCCGAACTCTTTACCTGCGTCAGCTAAAACTCTGAAAAGGTACTCGCCAGATGACCTTTCACATGCAAGAAGAAACATAGTTGTGTCAGAATCAGACCGAATCAAGTCGCAAGATATTGTTCCAACCGAAGCAGAAAAAGAGGCACCATCTGGAACCATTTCATCTGAGAAATCAATATTGCATATTTTTTCTAGAAGATTTCGAACACAACTGCCTTCTAGGCTAATTAGAGCCCTTCCATGTGTTAGATCAACTATTACTGCCCTCTCACTGTAGGTCTTCACGGTTTCGAGTATTCGGCCAACATCTGGCGAGGCGTTGTATAAAGTCCATTCACCTGGGCGGCTGCCACAAATTAGAGTTCCGTCTGTTCGAAGTCGACTTCCTCCATATTCAACCCCAATTTCTTCGCTTATTCGTCCACCTCTTCTTTCTCGTAAAAGTATCTTGGAATAAACAGAGCGATCTCGAATTTGAAGCATTTGATCATCTGATTGAAGAACTTCAACCGGGATGGGAGTCCGGAAAGGGATACTAGACATTTTGCCTACTTCCACTTGGATCAAAATGGGCATGTCCGCTGAGAACAGTGGCGGGAACCCTTCTTCCGCTGGCTAATAAAATAGTTATTTTAGATTCAGGCTGGGATACCTCTGGTGTTACTTGTGCTAAACAAATTGAGCGTTGAAGAGTAGGGGACATACGGCTAGAAGTAACTCGCCCAAGTATCTGGTTGCTTTCTTCTTTTACGATTTGTGCGGCTTCTTCAGGAACTACCTGTGGATCATCTGTTTGAATCGCCACAAGAACAGGTAACTGATCATTTGTGAACGAATCGGCAAGTTCCGGTAATCCGACCATATCTTCCTTGTCTAACTTGACCAAATTCTGTAGCCCTGCAGTTGGCGCTTTAGTCAACCCGTCGGTGTCTTGTCCGACAATAAAGTGGCCTTTTTCAAGGCGGAGAATTCTTTGAGCTTCAACCCCAAAAGGAGCACAACCTAAGTCTTTGCCTGCAAGTAACAAAGACTCCCAGACATGCAACGCATATCCAGAGGGCACATGAACTTCATACGACAATTCGCCGGTGAACCCGATTCGCCAGATAATACAATTTTCAACTTCAGCTACCGTTCCTTCTCTGACACTGAAGTACGGAAAACTTTCTGAAGATAAATCCACATCAGCGACAAGTTTCTCAAGAAGCGTACGAGAATTTGGTCCAGCGACATTAATACTTGTTAGGCCGCCAGTTACTGGAGTTATGCAGACATCCCAATCGTTTCGAGAGTCTTGAAGCCAATCCTCCAGCTTCTCCCAAACAGCTCCCGCTCCAGAAGATGTTGTAGTCATCAACCACCGATCTTCTTCAAGTCGTCCAGTGACCCCATCGTCACTAATTACTCCATCTTCTTCAACCATCACGCCGTAACGCACTTTTCCAACTGACAAAGAAGCCCACCGGTTTATATACACCTGATCTAATAACTTACTTACGTCTCTTCCTTGCAATTCAATTTTTCCAAGTGGTGTAACGTCAATGATCCCAACGTTGTTTCTAACGTTTAGGGCTTCTGCTACTGCATTTCCATAATGATTTGGTCGTACCCATTGCCCCGCTAATAATGGAGTAGCGCCATTTTCTTCGTGCCAGTTCTGTAAAGCTGAACGTCTGGTTGGTTCGAAGATACGTCCAGCAAGTGCACCGAGAGTTATAGGAGAAAATGGAGGTCTCCAGATTGTTGTTCCAATCTCTGCGAGAGGCGTGTTGACAGAGTTAGCGAGGACGGCAGCGGCGTTGACCGTTTCAAGTTTTCCTTGCGCCGGACCCATAGTTGCTGTGGTGTAGCGCTTCATAAGTTCTATTGAGTCAAAACCTTCTTGTGCGGCTTGAACAAGGTCGCTGTACTTAACGTCTTCTGAAAAATCTACAAAACCTTGATTCGTTGAGTAATAGCATTCTGGATGCTCTTCACGTACGAGTGAGTCGCGGTGATCTTCAACTCTTTCGGGCGGTGGACTGCTTGGGTTTCTAGCCCACGCTGTGGAAGTTTGCCGCAGATGCCGTGATTTCAAAGCCCTGCTTGCTGCTATCTTTCCAGTTTCATATCCGTGTCGGTAAATAGAGTCAAAATTTCCATTACCGACGATCCCACCAGTGGCGAGAACATCGTCAGGAAGTTCGGTTGGGAAGTACCTGGCTGCTTTTTCATCGTACGTCGGTTTGTTTCCCGCCATATTCAGTAGCGATGTAGGTGCAGTCCAGCCAGCAGCAATTACTAAAAGATCGGCGTCTATTAATCTGCCGTCTGAGAGTTCAACAGACTTGAGGCGTTTCTTACCGGATGCTGAAACAATTCGTTCTCCTTTTCTGGCGTCCACTACTTCTACTATTTCAACTCCCGCTTTTTGAAGATCTTCAATAGCGGAATCTCCTTCAGGATTGGCAGTAAACACAACAGCTTGTTGTCCAGGTTTCACTGCCCACAAATTAATCAATCTTCGAGCCGCTCCAGAGAGAATCACTCCAGGAATATCGTTTCCTTTAAAAATATAAGGTCGTTCGATGAGCCCGGGGGCTACGACTAAAGCTCCTGCTCGTGCTTTGACAAGACGTTCTCTAGCAATTGGATGACTTCTTTGCATTACAGAAACCCAGTTATGGTCATATCGTCCTGTCACTGTCGAATCAACGAGCACTTCAATGTTGTCGCGATTTTCTACCTCTTTGAGTAAAGACTTCAAATGTGAAACATCTGAGGTGTTTCCCCAGCGCAAATGCCCTCCTAATTCAGGCTCCATCTCAACAAGTAACACAGATGCACCTTGGTCGGCTGCAGCAATAGCGGCAGATATTCCCGCTGGACCGCCACCTGCTATGAGAACATCTGGATGAACATAGCGTTTGTCATATAGAGAAGAAGATGGTTCTTGCCAGTGAATGTTTCCACCTGGAGCGTATTTTCTTAAGATTCTTTGATACATGTGGTTCCAAAGAAATCTAGGTTTCATAAAGGTTTTGTAGTAAAAACCCGAAGAAAGAAAACGTCCTACGATCTGATTTAGAGTCCCTAAATCATGTTCAAGACTGGGCCAAACATTTTGAGCACTGACAGTAGTATTCGCTTCAAGTCGTCTACTTCCGGAACGAACGTTTGGTTCATCATCTACTTGTACCGCTAGTCCGGGATCCCAATGATTTGCAGTCATTATTCCCCGTGGACGATGGTATTTCATTGAACGCGAGAAAATATCTACACCAGAAGCTGCGAGTGCGGAAGCAATAGTGTCGCCTTCATACCCGGTATAAGGCTTTCCATTCCATGTAAATTCAAGTTCGATTGAACGATCAATCATTTCATTGGTTTGCTTAGGGAGTCGTGTCATCATTGTCACTCCCGTATCTCATTGGTTACGGTATTGCGTTCAATTGTGAAATATTTTCTGCATCCACTTCTGCAATACCAAGTTTCTTTTACCCAGCTTGCTGCATTTTCTCTTAAATATAAGTAAGAGCGCCATTCTTCAATACTCGTGTTTTTAGGGTTTGGCCGGTCAACTACTTCGCCACAGTTCCTTAAATC
>CAJXEU010000158.1 GCA_913052525.1 uncultured Actinomycetes bacterium | reverse complement strand
TACTGCAAATGAGATAGCGGCAATCCAGGAGTAAGCGATTAATCCAAATGGAATGATCAAAACCCAACCTAGTAATGCAGAGCCTGCTGCCACGGTGGGGCTTACTGATTTCCCAATTCGATATAAACCCCAGAGCAGCAAAACTCGATAAGCGAGACCGACAAGACGCTCCACAGTTATTGAAACACCAAACATTGCGAAGGCTCCAGCTAGCGTCCACAAATCTCCTGGGCCATATAGGTGTTCAAAATCTGCGTTTGGAATTTGACC
Source organism: uncultured Actinomycetes bacterium (assembly GCA_913052525.1). Lineage (GTDB taxonomy): Bacteria > Actinomycetota > Acidimicrobiia > Acidimicrobiales > MedAcidi-G1 > MedAcidi-G2B. The sequence continues at coordinate 3,725 of CAJXEU010000158.1, read as the reverse complement.
TTTTAAAACAAGTTCGGCCCCAATTAAGAGACTGCCTTCTTCCATCGTGGCGCCATTTGAACCAAACATGACCAATAAAGAGAGAGACACAGCCAACGCGACGAGAGTCACTGGCAAGAAACGCACCAAAGTTGACCGCGTCAATTTCTTCATTACCAAAGCATACGAGTATCTACAGATGCCAATGAGAACCTTTTATACAAAGTTAAAGCCACCTACTAAAAGGAACCTAATCTTCAACAATGGTTACTGTCCCTGCTTGCCCATCTACCTCAACTAGGGCTCCATCTGGAATCAAATAAGTTGCATCAGTGACACTTACAACGCATGGCAAACCCAGTTCACGTGAAACTATTACCGCGTGACTCATCTGCCCGCCTACGTTGACTATCACTGCTTCTACTGGAACAAAGAGAGGAGTCCAACTTGGATCTGTATGCGGGGCTATCAATACATCGCCGGGACCGATATCTCCTGGCTCAGAAGGATCTAACACTACTCTTGCTATACCTCTAGCTTTCCCAGAACAACCAGGAATCCCTTCAAGAACTTCACCCGCCGTTAGAGAAGTTCTCTCAATTTTTTCTCGTTTTTCCCAAGTATCAATAGGCGGTAACTTTCCGGAAAAACAAAAAGGTGGAACTAATTCTGAAAGAGCTTGCCGCACAGACTTTCTTTCAGAAATAATGTCTGCCATACTCTCAGGATTTGCAAGGTAATTACCCATCTCTTCAATACACACAAACCAAAGATCTTCCGGATCCCCACCTCCCCGCTCACTTGCTCTTCGACCCAACTCTCTTAAAGCAAGACGGCATTGATGAATCATGTCAATAATCACCGTTTTAGACCTCTCTCTTGCTTGGCTGTAATCAATCGCACACTTATAAATCAGATCAAAACGACGATGCAGAAAGCGGCTCAACTCGTTCTTAGCTGATTCAACTGCTTTTTCTCTTTCTTCAACAAGACGCTCTGAACGCAAAATCGGTGCTCTACTATCATCTGCTTGACGCATGCGATCAATAATGACAAGTGGCATCTGAGGGTTAGTTCCCCACACCTCACAAGCCATTTCCCATTCATTAGGACCCCTACTTCCAAACTGTTCTAAAAAACTTTTGAATTCTTCATTGAATTTCTTAGCCTCTGACTCTGCCTCTAATCGTTTTACTAATCCCTCTAAGTCTTGATTAAAGCATTCAGATAAAACCAACGAATTTCGGACAATTCGACTGAGGTCCCATAATGCAAAAGAGGGAGCAGCAGATTCAACATCCCCTATTCCTCCCAGTAAAGGCAAAACTAACGACTCATCACCTAGTTTGTTTTTACAAATTGTTTTCAGTAACCCGAGCCCTATTCCAGCACCTCCAGTAATTAAAAGATGATCTCTAAAGAGGCGTACTTGAAGGGGAACTGAATCAAGAAAAACGTTAAGAAGTTCTTCATCTGAAATATTAGAGAAATCTGGAAGTTCTTTATGCCACTGAATCGCCTCATTTTGGCTTTGTTCGAGCACATCGAGACGTTTTCTATACAGAGTGGAGAGCGCATAGATCGTCATTTTTATACTGCACCAAACATTCCGATCTCCTCGCTGAAATTTATGAGGTGGGGCAAGATTTTCTGATCCGAGGAAAGTTGCATCTGTTTCTTCAACGGTGGTGCCAGGAGTTCTAACTGCGATTACTCGAGAGGCAGAAAGATTTATATAGGTGTAACCGCCAAAAACTCCGCCATGAATATTGGCATCTTCTTGAAGTTCTTTCTCCGTCATTGCTCCAATCACACGTATAGATTCTGTGAACGGGTCCGCACTGAACACTCCTGGTAAGGATGTAGAAAATGGATAAACGACCTCGGGGTAAACTTCTCCGGAATTTCCCCTTGTATATACAGGGAATTTTTTACTTGGAGTTCCGTGAACATAGGGACCTAAACCTAAGTCCACAAACTCTAATGGTGGATTTGCCATACCCAGAACGGTAGTAGATAACGTTTAGCGAGTAGAGTTCGGGGTTCGTGAGTGTTTTCTGGGAGAACTACTTTGACTAATTTATTTGAACGGTTGAAATGGCTGGCAGCCCCGTTATTAATTTTTGTAGTTCAATTCTTGATGTTTCGCGCTCCAATCGGTGTAATTATAAACGGCGCTGTATTAGGCCTAATCACTGCTCTGGTGGCTTTAGCCATGTTCCTTATTTATCGATCAAATCGTGTATTGAACTTTGCCCAAGGTGAATTCGGTCTGATCCCGGCAGTACTCGCAGTCATGTTGATCGTTGAATCTGATTGGCCTTGGTTGCTTGCTCTTCTTGTAGGTGCGGTTGCTGCCACCCTGCTAGGAGGAGTAACCGAATTTCTGATAATTCGTAGATTCTTTCGCGCCCCTCGACTCATCCTCACCGTAGCAACTCTTGGACTTGCTCAAATTCTTGCATTTAACGCATTCCGGATGCCTTTGTGGTGGAATGCAAGAGTTACTTCTCAAAGAATTGATTCCCCATTGGATTGGGTTTGGGATCTTGGACCTGTGCGACTAAGTGCTGACCATCTCCTCGTCTTGATTATTGTTCCCTTAGTTCTCTTAGCGGTAGGAGCCTTACTGCGCTACACCAATCTAGGAATAGCTGTACGAGCTGCTGCTGAACTTCCCGATAGGGCAGTTTCTCTTGGCATACCGGTAAAAAGTGTTCATACTCTCATTTGGGGAATGGCAGGGCTTCTTGCCTTTCTCGCTCTTTTTCTTCGTGCCGGAGTTATTGGCTTACCTGTAGGAGGCTCACTAGGCTTTGGGCTTCTTCTTCGAGCTTTAGCTGCTCTGATGATTGGGCGACTTAACCATCTTCCAACAATCCTTGTCTCCTCAATTGCGTTAGGAATCCTCCAACAAGGAATCAACTGGAATCAAGATAACTCTTTTCTGGGTGATGCATTTATGGCAGCAGTAATTATTGCAGCTCTTGTTCTACGTCGAGATAGAAAACAACGTGGAGAGACAACTCTTGAAAGTCTCTCTCTTATAGGTGACATACGTCGCCTTCCTTCTGTTCTCAACCATTTATGGGAGGTCAAACTTCTAAAGCTTTTTGCCTTAACAGGATGTATCGGTCTATCTTTTTGGTTGCCTCGAGTTCTAGAAACTCAAGACATTCTCCGGCTTTCCTACCTCTATCTCTACGTAATTGTTTTACTTTCTTTAGTCATCCTCACGGGATGGGCAGGACAACTTTCTCTTGGACACATGGCTTTCTTGACAGTTGGTTCAGTCCTTGGAGCCTATTTCACTCAAGAAATGGGGTTTGATTTACTTTTGGCTGTTCCTTTCGCAGGTTTAGGCGGGGCCCTTGCTTCCCTATTTGTTGGTTTGCCCGCTTTGAGGCTCCGTGGTTTATACCTTGCAGTAACTTCTTTAGCTTTCGCTGTAGCAACTACTTCTTACCTTCTTAACCCGCGCTTCTTTTCGTGGATACCCCAAGGGCGGATAGAGCGCCAACCACTACTAGGACGGATCGACTGGTCAACTTCTTTCGCTATGTATCATGTCAGTCTCATAGCACTCATTTTAGTTTTCTTTGCTGTTTCAGGAATTCGAAATAGTCGAACTGGACGAGTACTTTTAGCTATGAGAGACAACGAGACTGCTGTTTCGGCTTATGGGATAAGTCCCACAAAAGCAAAATTAGTTGCATTTGCCATATCAGGATTTTTTGCCTCAACTG
>CAJXEU010000157.1 GCA_913052525.1 uncultured Actinomycetes bacterium | reverse complement strand
GAACCAGAATGGGAGATTTACCGATACGTGACATATTTATCCCCTACCACACATAACAAAGGACTTCGCCACCTATACGTCGGCGGCGAGCCTCTCGATCGCTCATTAATCCCTTACTTGTACTAATGACGGCTACTCCTAGCCCCCCCAGTACTCTTGGGATTTCATCTGCATTTGAATAAACACGTAAACCTGGAGAAGAAACTCTCTTAACTCCACTAATAACCCTCTCTCTAGTTGGAGAATATTTCATAGTGATACTTAAATCTTTACCTGGTCTTTTTACATTTTCAGTTACTGAGTAGTCGACAATGTAACCCTCTTCTTTGAGCATTTCTGCCAAAGCCACTTTTTGTTTTGAAGACGGCATTTTTACACCATCATGCATTGCGATGTTGGCATTGCGAATACGGGTAAGCATGTCAGCTACTGGATCAGTCATAGTCATTTCAGATCAATCTCCTTTACCAGCTTGACTTTGTAAGGCCTGGGATTTCACCCTTGTGGGCCATTTCTCTAAGACATACGCGACAAAGATTAAAGGCGCGATACACAGAACGTGAGCGTCCGCAACGTCGGCATCGGGTGTAAGCCCGAACTTTAAATTTTGGAGTCTTTTGTTGTTTATTTACAAGCGCTTTTTTTGCCATTATCGCACCTCTTGTCGGAATGGGAAGTTGAATGCTTCGAGTAGAGCTCGGCCTTCTTCATCAGTACGAGCGGATGTCACAATGGTGATGTCCATCCCTCTCACTTTGTCTATCTTGTCGTAATTTATTTCAGGAAAAATCAATTGTTCAGTTATTCCTAATGTGTAGTTTCCATGCCCATCAAATGACTTTGGATTCAGTCCTCGAAAATCGCGAATTCTAGGTATAGCTAGTGTCATTAAGCGATCAAAAAACTCATACATTCTTTGACCTCTAAGTGTGACCTTTGCTCCAATCGCTTGACCTTCGCGTAAACGAAAATTAGAAATAGATTGTTTCGCTCTGGTCAATAGTGGTTTTTGACCTGAGATGAGTTCCAAATCTGCAGTTGCACCTTCAATTTGTTTAGCTTGTTGCGCCGCTTCGCCAACTCCCATATTTATGACTATTTTTACTAATTTTGGAACCTGCATGATGTTGCTAAGTTCTAAATCTGTTTGAAGCCTTTGACGAAGTTCATTCTGATATAAATCACTTAGACGTTCAGAGGTGGATAATGCTTCAACCATCAAGATCAACTCCTGTTCGCTTACAAATGCGTACTTTTTCTCCAGATTCAGTGAACCGATAACCTATTCGAGTTGGTTTGCCATCACTTGGGCTCAATACCGCAACATTTGAAGCATCCAACGGCATAGCTTTATCAATAATTCCGCCTTGCATTGTTGCTGAAGTTGCTTTTTGATGGCGTTTAACCATATTTATGCCTTCAATAATGACCTTGTTTTCCGATGGCAAGGCACGGCTTACGGAACCTTCCCGGCCACGATCTTTACCTGCTAGAACAACTACGTTGTCACCTTTACGTATCTTCATTTACAAGACCTCCGGTGCTAGAGAGACAATTCTCATAAATTTCTTGTCGCGAAGTTCTCGTCCCACTGGACCAAAAATTCGAGTTCCTCTTGGTTGAAACTGGTCATTAATTAGAACAGCAGCGTTTTCGTCGAAACGAATATAAGAGCCATCAGGGCGACGTCGTTCTTTCTTAGTTCGAACTACAACACACTTAACTACTTCACCTTTTTTTACTGCGGCTCCTGGATTCGCATCTTTAACAGTTGCGACAAATACGTCACCTATAGACGCATACCGTCTCTTAGATCCACCAAGCACTTTGATGCACAAAACTTCTCTGGCTCCAGAGTTATCAGCTACGCGAAGGCGTGTTTCTTGCTGAATCATTTACTTCGCCCTCTCAAGAATCTCAACAAGGCGCCAGCACTTTAATTTCGACATTGGACGTGTTTCTTGAATTCTTACACGGTCACCAATTTGCATTTCATTTGTCTCATCATGCACATGTAACTTCTTTGAACGTTGAACTGTCTTTGAATACTTTCGATGGCGGACACGATCAGTCACCTGAACAACAGCTGTTTTGTTTTGGATATCTGAAACCACTAAACCTTCTCGAACCTTACGAGGGTTTGGGCGTTCAGTTTTTTGTAGATCATCAGTCATTATTCAACGACCTCCTCATTGATCTCGATTTCTTCAGCAGAAGCAATCTCTCTTGCACGCAACTCAGTTTGAATACGTGCCACTTCTTTTTTTACTTGACCAAGGCGTGAATGATTTTCAAGTTGACCGGTTAATAATTGAAAGCGGAGATTAAATAATTCTTCTTTCGCTTCACTAAGCCGTTCATACAAATCAATGTCACCTAAATCAACCAATGTTTTATTGCGAGCCATAATTAAAACCCCTCCTCGCGTTCTACGAAACGGGCTTTAATAGGTAATTTTTGAATTGCCCTATTTATTGCTTGTCTAGCAACTTCTACATCATGATAAGAAAGTTCAAACAAGATCCTTCCTGGTTTCACGACGGCAACCCAGCCTTCGACATTTCCTTTTCCAGAACCCATACGGGTTTCTGCTGGTTTTTGTGTGACAGGCTTATCGGGGAATACATTGATCCAGACCTTTCCACCACGTTTAATGTGTCGAGTCATAGCAATACGAGCTGCTTCAATTTGACGTGCTGTAATCCATCCAGGCTCAAGTGCCTGTATTCCATATTCACCAAACGTTACTTCTGTTTGGCCTTTACTATTTCCTCGCATGCGTCCTCTGTGGTGCTTACGGTGTGCAACTTTTTTGGGCATCAACATTTCAGTCACCACCTCCAAGTCGGAAATGTGGTGTTTCTCGCGAATCTTGAGTTGAACGTTCTATTTCTTCTTCTTCAGCAAGCAACTTCTCAAATGCTTCATCTCCTTCTTTAACTAAAGGAGCTATTTCAACTTCTTCATCTTCATATGTAGAACTTTCCTGTTCTTGGTCTGGCGTTGTTGTCTTCTCTGTCTCAGAATCACTGGAACGACGACGAGCTGCTGCTGAAGAAACCACTGTTTTAGGTTCTGCGGCTGGCTCGGAAGTTTCACCAACTGCCATTGCTGCTTCACGAGTAGCCTTATCTTCCATTTGACTCTTATACGGAAGGATGTCGCCTTTATAGATCCAAACCTTTACACCAATTCTTCCATATGTTGTATGTGCTTCGCGAAAACCGTAATCAACATCTGCTCGGAGCGTATGCAAAGGTACTCTTCCCTCGCGATACCACTCAGTACGAGCCATTTCCGAACCTCCGAGACGTCCTGAACATTGCACACGAATTCCAAGAGCTCCGGCTTTTTGAGCATTTTGAACTGCTCTTTTCATAGCTCGGCGAAAAGCTATACGACCCATCAATTGGTCTGCTACACCTTGAGCTATAAGGGCAGCATCAACTTCAGGTTCTTTTATTTCCTGAATGTTTAAAGCGACGCGATTATTCCCTGTTATTTTCCCTAATCCAGTTCGCAGGCGATCAGCTTCGGCACCTTTTCGTCCAATGACTATGCCTGGTCGCGCAGTATGTACGTCTACTCGAACTTTGTCACGTGTTCTCTCTACTTCAACTCGACTTATTGCTGCATGTGGTAATTCGGTAAGTAAATAGTTTCGAATTTCCCAATCTTCTATGAGATTGTCAGCGTATTCTTGACGAGTAGCGAACCAACGTGATTTCCAATCGGTAGTTACTCCTAACCGAAAACCATAAGGATTGACTTTCTGCCCCATTAGTTGCTCTCTTCTTTAGTGGTTGAAGAGTCATCTTCGTTCTCTTCAGACTCATCTTCGTTCTCTTCAGACTCATCAACAATCTCTTCAGACTCATCAACAATCTCTTCAGACTCATCAACAATCTCTTCAGACTCATCAACAATCTCTTCAGACTCAAGGGCCTCAACATCATGTTCATCATGTTCATGTTCATGTTCATGTTCATGTTCATGTTCATGTTCATGTTCATGTT
>CAJXEU010000156.1 GCA_913052525.1 uncultured Actinomycetes bacterium | reverse complement strand
AGAGGTCAATTTCAATAACTTGATCAAAAAAATCTGAGGGGTTGGATTCAACTTTGCTATCAGCTCTTAAGTGTTCAGCGACGTTGTTTGCTGCGTCAGCTGTTTCTTCCCTGCCAGTTGCTTTCAAGTAACGGGCGATAGCTTCGTCGTAAGCGAATAGAGAAGTTGTAGCCCCAATTTCTGCTCCCATATTGCATATGGTGGCTTTACCAGTAGCAGAAAGGCTTCTCGCCCCGGGGCCAAAATACTCAACGATTGCTCCGGTGCCGCCTTTTACCGTCAAGATTTCTGCAACTTTCAGAATCACATCTTTCGGGGCAGCCCAGCCGTCAAGCTCACCAGTCAGGTGAATGCCGATTAATTTGGGCCATTTTGCATTCCAAGGAAACCCGGTCATGACGTCCACTGCGTCGGCGCCACCAACCCCAATTGCGATCATTCCTAATCCGCCCGCATTTGGGGTGTGACTATCTGTTCCGATCATCATTCCACCCGGGAAGGCATATTGTTCAAGAACAACTTGGTGAATTATTCCGGACCCTGGTTTCCAAAACCCTGCTCCGTAGCGAGCACAAACAGACTCAAGGAATGAATAAACTTCCTCGTTGCCATCTACCGCAGTCAGAAGATCTGTTTTTCCATCGATCTTTGCTTGGATCAGATGATCGCAATGAGTGGTTGTTGGTACCTGAACTTCATTTAATCCTGCGGTCATGAATTGAAGCCAAGCCATTTGTGCTGTGGCATCTTGCATGGCGACACGATCAGGTCTCATATCAACATATGAAACCCCACGTTCTAAATCAGTATTCTCTGGGTCGTCGAGATGGTTTATAAGTATTTTCTCTGCGAGAGTAAGAGGCCGCCCTAACGTGTCTCTTCCTTTTTGAATACGGGTTTCAAGAGTGGAATAAACTTTATTTATAAGTTCGATAGGAGTGGAAGCAGCTACTGTCATACTTCAAGTATCTACGAAGTTTCTGGATTTAACTGACTATTCAGGCATAAAAATCTTTGTTTTTTCTAATTCCCAAAGTTCTATAATTATTTGATCAGAAAAATCGCCATTTTTGTTGCCCCTAAGCTTTATTTGATGGTCTTACGCGTAGTTCTTGCTGCCCGCCACCACAGGCCCCCCGAACAGGCTGCTAAGTTTCGACAATGGGCATAGTTGAGGAAGATATAAGGAGAGTTCGGGACGAGACCGACATCGTCCAAATCATCAATCAACACACTCAACTACGAAAAGTTGGTACTCGCTGGCAGGGATCGTGTCCTTTTCATGATGAGAATACTCCCTCTTTTTCAGTCAACTTTGAACTTGGGGTTTATTATTGTTTTGGATGTCGTGCTAGTGGAGACGCAATCACGTTTGTTAGAGAAAAAGAAAATCTTGATTTCGCTGGAGCAGTTGAATATTTAGCAGCGAAAGCAAATATTTCGCTCAGATATACCGACAAAAATGAAAATGAAACCAAAGGACGCAGGCAAGAACTTTTAGAACTTGTTGGAAAGGCAGTCAATTTTTATCATGACTGTCTTATTAATCAACCTGAAGCCCGCCCGGCTCGCGAGTATTTAAAATCACGCGGTTACAACAGGGAAATAGCCGCACAGTTCTCTTTGGGTTGGGCGCCAGCCGAGTGGGACAATTTAGCAAAACATTTACACGTTTCTGCAGAAGATCTCCAAGACGCAGGTTTGGGTGGGTTAAATCGTTATGGCAAACAATATGACTTTTTTCGAGATCGCGTAATGTTTCCGATCTTTAATGAAAGAGGAGAACCTGTTGGATTTGGGGGGCGGCAACTTCCGGAAGGGGAAGGACCTAAATATAAAAACACTTCTGATGCGGCCAAAATTTATTCAAAGAGTCAAGTTCTCTATGGCCTTAATTGGGCAAAAACGGAAGCAGGAAGATTAAGCGAAATAGTTGTATGCGAAGGCTACACCGATGTGATTGGGGCTCATTTAGCTGGAATAGAAAGAGCTGTAGCAACTTGTGGTACTGCTATGACCTCTGATCATGCGAAAAAACTCAGACGTTTCGCTCCAAGAATTGTTTTAGCCTATGACGCAGATAATGCGGGCCAAGCCGCCGCTGAAAGGGTATATGGCTGGGAAGAAGAATTTGAATTGGAATTCGCTATTGCAGACCTTCCAGAAGGTTCAGACCCAGGCGAGTTATCTAGAAAGGACCCAGCGGCTCTTCGTCGAGCTGTTGAAGAGGCAAAACCGTTTCTTCAGTTTCTTATAGATCGAGAGTTAAAACGTGGAGATCTCTCTACACCTGAACGGCAGGTACGTACAGCTGAAGAGGCAGCACGACTTGTTACTGAGCACCCAAATCCAATGGTTAGGGATTCATATGTGATTCAAATAGCTGATACTTGCCATGTGAACCCTGAGGACCTTCGCCGTCGAATGCAAGATCTTGCCCCCAGAACACCAACGCAGAAGAGAATTAGCGAAGAAGGAATAGAAAAAGAAAAAGTATTCAAGATAGAAATCGCAGAAGTCGAAAGACAGGCTTTAGAAATTCTTCTCCACAGACGAGAAGAAATAGTCGACTATTTACTACCGGCTTTATTTTTAACCGGAGTGGCGCGAGAAGCATATGAAACAGTTGAAGATGCCAATGGGGATTTTCACGCCGCGCGGGAAATGGCAGAAGAATCGGTGTCGTCAATACTGGTTGAAGTAGTGGCGAGCGAAGCCACTGAAGAGGATTCTTTAGGAGTACTTTCAAGATTATTGGCATTAGCTGCAGAGCAAAAAGCAGCAGAATTGTCTGCAGTCGCAAAACGTGAAGACAATTACGACAGAGAACTCCTAGATGATATTCAGTATTTGCGTAGTCAAGTAGCAACTCTTAGAGAAGTTCCAGAAGATGTCAAGGCACTCAAGCCGCTACTTGAATGGTTTAGGAGCGCTACGTCTTGAAACAAGAAAACGGATCTAAATTGCCGCAATGGGAAAATGTGGATCCTCACGAATTTTCACGCCTCATTCGTCACGGAAAGGTCAGTGGCCAACTAAGTCTTGATGAAATACTGGAAGTGTTAAGGGACGCAGAATTGATGCCTTCATTAGTAGCGGAGGTGAGAGAAGCGCTCGAAAAAGAAGGCATCTCTCTTGATGATCAAGTTGTAGCCCAAGAAGGTAGTGAGCCACAAGAGGGCGAGATGAAAATAATTCTCCCCCCTAAACGCAACCTCAAGCGGCGACGCAATAAAAAAAATGTCTCCGAAAAAAGTGGATCTTCAGACTCGACACAACGGTATTTAAGTGAAATTGGCGAAGTTGCTTTACTTGAACCTCAAGAAGAAGTTGATTTGGCGATGGAGATGCGCGACGGAATGGAAGCCGAAGCACAATTGGCTGAATTTCATGCAACCGGGAAGTTGGAGAATCTTTCACGAGTTGAATTATCAAAACTACGGCGACGGCAACGCAGAGGAGAACAAGCAAGAGATCGGCTTACTCGGGCAAATCTTCGATTAGTTGTTTCTATAGCAAAAAAGCATGTTGGCCGCGGGTTACCTCTTTTGGATTTAGTTCAAGAAGGAAACTTAGGGTTAATGCGTGCTGTAGAGAAGTTTGATGGAACTAAGGGTTATAAATTCTCTACTTATGCAACTTGGTGGATCCGTCAGAGCGTGAGCAGGGCGGTGTCTGATCAGGCAAGAACAATAAGGATTCCAATACATACTGCCGATGCGATGAACAGGGTTGTTCGAGCAGAAAGAGATCTCTCCCAAGAGTTTGGTAGGAAACCAACTATTGAAGAGATAGCAGAGAGAGCAGCAGTAGATCCAGAAAAAGCTGACGAACTTTTACAACTCAACTTGAGTCAAGGAACCCTTTCATTGGATCTTCCAATGGGAGAAGAAGGCGAAGTAAGCCTTGCCGACGTTCTACCCGACTCACAAGTAGAAACTCCAGAGTCCGCGGTTACTCATCAGGTTCTCACTGGAGAGATTTCAGAAGTTCTTGATGGATTGGAAGAACGAGAAAGAGAAATCGTTCGAATGCG
>CAJXEU010000155.1 GCA_913052525.1 uncultured Actinomycetes bacterium | reverse complement strand
CAAGACCACAACTATAAATAAGCCCACAACTATAAATAAGAACACAACTAGCACCTCTAAGAAAACCTTAACATTCAAGTGAACTAAGCATTTAAAGCACTTCACTAAGGCATCTGATCTCTATTCTCTTGTCAGTTCACCTATTCTGCTGGAAGCTTTTGGCCAACCTGTTTTGAGAAACTCTCGATCACCGAGCTCGAACTCCTCGTCGACATACGGTGGCGCCATCGTCGTTCCTACTAAAGACCAGTCACCAAGAGTCAAGGATCCTTGCCACACTCCTTTGGGGACTATGAGTTGTGGTCGATGCCCGTTTTTTAAATCTGGACCCAAAATAGGTGTTGAGTGGCTTCCATCTGGATGAAGCAGAAGCATTTCTACTGGAGATCCAGAATAGTGATGGTATATTTCGTCTCCGACTAAACGATGCATTGCTGAAAAATCGTTTCTTCTCAGGAGATAATAAATTGCGCTTGACTTTCCGTCGTAAAGCGTTCGAGTCCACATTCCTCCTTCTTCAGGAAGAGGCTCTAAACCAAGTGTCTCAATAACTTCTTCGCTTGAAAGTTTGTCGGTCATGAACCTACAAGTCCTTGTGCTCTTTTTTGAACTTCAGCAACAGCTTCATCTAAGTCGAAAGATTGCAAAGACCCGTCGGCGACTACTTGATTTCCGTTAACCCAAACATCAGTAACGTTTTTACTTGACCCTGACCAAGCCACATGTGCTAAAAGTTCATCAAGTTCTGTCACAGGAACAAAAGCAGGATGATTTGTTTCTATTCGAAGAAGATCAGCTTTATAACCTGGCTCAAGACTCCCAACATTAGATAAACCCACAGCTTCTGCTCCGAGACGAGTGGCCATAGCCAAAATTTCTCTCGGACCTAACAGCGAGGCGTCATGGGCTGAAACTTTAGCTAAGAGAGGGCCAAACTTGACTTCTTCCCATAAATCAAGTGTGTCATTTGAAGCAGGACCATCTGTGCCTAAGGAAACAAGCACTCCGGCTTCTCGCATTGAAACAACCGGAGCAATACCTGAACCCAATTTCATATTCGATAACGGGCAATGCGCGACTGCGACCTGATGTTCCGCTAAAACCGAAATGTCGTCTTCATCTACCCACACACAATGAGCTGCAAGAACTCGCCCATTGAAAACACCATGTTCCGCGAGCGTTTTCACAACGCTTTGACCATACTTACTCTCCAAATCTTGGTTCTCTTGCGATGTTTCAGATAAATGAATGTGAAGTAAGGAATCTAACTTTTGAGCCAACTCAGATAACTCTAAAGCTCTCTCTACACCCAGGTCATAGGCCGAATGCGGCCCAACTCCAACAGTTATTCTTCCTTCCGCACCATTATGTGCAGCATGAAAATCAATGATGTCCTGTGTCCGGCCGGCACCGGCATCATCAGGATGAAGCGCTGAAACAACACCAGGAGTCATAACCAATCTGGCCCCTGTGTTCTTGACCGCTTCTACGATTGAATCTTCATGTAAATACATTTCACAACTGGTTGTTACCCCTGATAAAAGCATCTCTGCTGAACCGAGAGTCATCCCCCATAAAACATCTTCAGGACTCATGCGGCCTTCTCGCGGCCACATAGCTTCAGACAACCAACGCCAAAGTGGAAGCCCATCTCCTGCTCCTCGAACAAGAGTCATAGGTGTATGAGCATGAGCGTTAACCAGACCTGGCATCAAAATGCCACCAACATTTTTAATCTCCCGTTCTGGTTCAACAGGTTTTTCTTCCGGTGTACCTACCCAAGTAATGCAATCATCATCAAAATCAACTGCACCAGGAGAAATTACAGCAAAATCTTTATCACAAGTCAGGACAGTATCTGCAATAATTCGTGTACTTTTCACAATAAACAGGTTAGTAGCGTAGGGGGCTTTAAGCCCCGCCCATCTATGTTTTGACCTTCTTTTCTAAAAAACAAGATCACAAAAAATATTAATTCTGTAACCATATAGAAATGAAACATTGGCACATCTTGCTGCTGGCGGTAACATTCAACTCATCAATGACCTCTTAAACAAATCGTTTAATACCTATAGGTCATCTACAAAGATCCGGAGGGGATCAATGAGTAAGCGAATAATGTTCCTACTCGCAGCACTACTAGGTTTTGCTCTAGTTGCTTCTGCTTGTGGAAGTGACAGCGATGACGCTGCTAGCTCTAGTTCTAGTGCTCCAGCAACAACTGCGGCTTCAAGCGATGGTGGTGGAGATGACACCCCTGACCTTGGCGGTCAAACAGTTACTGTCGCTATTGAAAATGCCTACTTGCCGTTCAACTATATTGACGCTGCAACAGGCGAAGCAGGTGGCTGGGATTACGATGCCATCGACGAAATTTGTGCCCGCATTAACTGTGTACCTGATTATCAAGAATTTGCATGGGACGGTATGATTATTGCTGTTTCTGAAGGCCAATTTGATATGGCTGCTGACGGAATTTCTGTCACTGCCGAACGCGCAGAAATAGTTGATTACTCAATCAGCTATCTCAGCACTGATCAAAAAATTCTTGTTGCAAAAGGTGAAGCTGAAGTAACTGATTCAGCTTCTCTTGCAGCTTCAGACTGTAATGTCGGTTCACAAACCGGTACCACCAACTACGACGTAGCGGTGGAAACAGTCGGAGAAGGACGCGTTGTAGCTTTTGAGCAATTCGGATTTGCCGTTCAAGCTCTTATTGCTGGTGACGTTTGCGCAGTAATTATGGATGACGTAGCAGGAAATGGCTATAAGGGAGAAAACCCAGACGATGTTGATCTACTTGATGAGGTTCTGAAAGCAGACCCTCTAGCATTTATCTTCCCTAAGGGAAGCGAATTAGTAGCAGCGTTTGACTACGCCATTCAATCCATGCTTGATGATGGAACTATGGCTGCATTAGGTACAACCTATTTCGGTGACGACTTTGTTCTGACCTACGACGACATTGAAGACGGTGTCTATGGATCAGATGAAGAAGCATCTTCGGATATCACGATGTGTCGTGCGAACTGGGCTTCTGGTTATATCCAGGCCGAGATTGTGCGCCAAGTGATGCAGGAGGCCGGTTATACCGTGTCTGATCCTTCTGAGATTGAGCTTGGACCATCAAATGCGTATACCGCGATGGCTGAGGGTGCTTGTCACTTGTGGGCAAACTCTTGGTATCCAGGTCACTTCTCCTGGTATGAAAACGAATTGCCTGATGGTTCGCTTGTAGCGGATCACGTACAGGCTGTTGATGGTTTGTTCCAAGACTCTGGTGTGCAGGGATTCCTGTTGACTAAGTCATGGGCTGATGCCAACAACATCGTTTCTATCGATCAAATCAACGCTGACGAGTCTCTGTATTCACAGTTCGACTCTGATGGCGACGGCGTAGGTGAAATTCTTGGGTGTCCTGAGGATTGGACCTGTGACGACATTATTGAGAACATGATCGTTTTCTCTGGCTGGGACAACTTTGTTGAAACCAAAGCTGGTTATGACGCTCTGTTCGCTGAGTTTATGAACAAAGTAAATGCTGGTGAACCAGCCATTATCTACACATGGACGCCTGCGTCTTATGTAGTTCAGATGGTTCCTGGTGTTGATGTTGTTTGGGTGAGCGTCGAGAATGTTCTTGATGATTCAAACCCACTTGGCAAAGATGGTGGCGAAAACCATTCTCAGGGTGAAGGCTTTACTGGTCTTGGCGCTGATGAATGTACTCAACCTTGTCAGTTAGGTTGGGAAGCTGCCGATATTCAGGTTTCAGCCCGTATTGACCTCCTTGAAGGTGATCCGTATCTTGCATCATTATTGACGCAAATACGTCCATCTATCTTGGATATTTCAATACTTCAGGTTGATCAAACCAATGGTGACGGCTCTGAAGCACATGTGCAAGAGCTTGCCGCTGGCTGGATGGCCGACAACGCTGACACAGTAGCTGAATGGATTGCAGCTGCTGGTTAATTAGTCAGAACGATTGTTAACAGGAAGGGCGGGGCTTTTAAGCCCCGCCCTTCTAACGTTTTGACA
>CAJXEU010000154.1 GCA_913052525.1 uncultured Actinomycetes bacterium | reverse complement strand
TTGATCCGGTTTCAATGTATCCAGCGACACGATCCCGATGTTCTTCTGTGATGAGTGGTCCCATTTCAGAATTTGGATTATCTCCGGGTCCTATATTTAAATCTGGGATGCGTTTTTTAATTGCTTCGACTAAGTCATCTGCTACGTCACCAACGGCAACCACAACTGAAATAGCCATACAACGCTCACCTGCTGATCCGTAAGCGGCAGAAACAGCAGCATCAGCAGCCAAATCTATATCCGCATCTGGGAGAACGATCATGTGATTCTTTGCTCCCCCTAGTGCTTGTACTCTTTTGCCGTGTGCTGCTCCAGTGGCGTAAACATATTTTGCTATCGGAGTAGAGCCGACGAAGCTGATTGCTTTGACATCTGAATGTTCTAATAGTCGATCTACAGCTACTTTGTCTCCGTTTACTAAGTTGACTACTCCTGGCGGGAATCCTGCTTCTTGAGCTAATTCAACGATAAATCTTGGAGCAGAAGGATCGCGTTCTGATGGTTTGAGCACAAAAGTGTTTCCGCAGGCAACAGCGTTAGGGAACATCCATAATGGCACCATGGCTGGAAAGTTAAAGGGAGTGATCCCTGCGCACACTCCAAGTGGCTGACGCACTGAATATACATCTACCCCGGTAGAAGCATGTTCGGTGTATGTTCCCTTTAATGCCTCAGAAACCCCACAAGCAAATTCGATGTTTTCAAGACCGCGAGCAACTTCACCTTGAGCATCACTGTTTACTTTTCCATGCTCTGCGGTTAAACGCCTCGCTATTTCTTTAGCGTTGGCTTCAACGAGATTACGAAAGTTGTATAACAGTTTGGTTCGCTGAGCTACCGATACTGTCTGCCAGTCTTCGAACGCTTTCTTTGATGACGCTACAACTTGATCTACTTCTTCTACAGAGGCCAAATCAAGTATTCCGGTTTGCTCACCGGTAGCAGGGTTATACACCGCGACAGTGTTTCCCGACGTTCCGGCAACGGTTTGGCCATCAATTAAATGTGAGATTTGCTGCATGAGACTCCTTGGTCAGGATTAATGAAGATAAGTAGACAGACCACGTTTAAGGTAATTTCCGTCGCCTTTGGTGCCGTGGTATGCGTCATCGGAAATAATGACTTTTCCTTTTGACATCACTGTGTCGATTTTTCCATCTACTTCAATTCCTTCATATGCTGAATAATCCATATTCATATGATGAGTGTCTACTGAAATATTGGTCTTAGCAGCAGGATCGTATAGGACAATGTCTGCATCTGATCCTGGAGCGATAACCCCTTTTTGAGGATAAAGGCCAAACATTCGGGCTGGAGTTGTAGAACAAGTCTCAACCCATCGTTCCAAAGTCAATTCTCCCATCACTACACCTTGGTAGATTAAATCCATACGGTGTTCTACTCCGCCGATACCATTTGGTATCGCTCTAAAGTCATCGACACCTAACTCTTTCTGGTCTTTCATGCAGAAAGGACAATGGTCAGTAGCCACAATTGATAAATCATTTGTGCGGAGACCCTGCCAGAGGTCTTTGTGGTGTGTGTGATGCTTTGTGCGAAGTGGTGAAGAACATACATACTTTGCACCTTCAAAACCTGGTGCCCCAAGATGGTCCTCTAAGTTGAGATATAGGTACTGGGGACAGGTTTCAGCAAATACGTTATGTCCATCATTTCTCGCTTTAGCCACAGCTTCAAGTGCTTCGCTAGCGGAAAGATGAACAAAATAGACCGGAGCACCTGCTACCAAAGCTAACTGAATGGCTCTATGAGTTGCTTCCCCTTCTAGTAATGATGGGCGGCTGATTCCGTGATAAATGGGGTCGGTTTGTCCTCGTGACGCTGCCTGTTCAGCAAGGACGTCTATGGCTATGCCGTTCTCTGCATGCATTGAGATCAGTGCACCGTTATTTGCTGCCATTTGCATCGCACGCAAGATTTGTCCATCATCGCTATAGAAAACACCGGGATAAGCCATGAAAAGTTTGAAACTGGTGATTCCTTCTGCGACTAAGGTGTCCATTTCTTTCAAGGCTGCTTCATCTACTCCACCTAAGATCATGTGGAAGGCATAGTCGACGGCGCATTCACCTTCTGCTTTCGCAAACCATTGATCTAAAGAATCTCTTACATTCTCTCCATATTTTTGGACGGCGAAATCAATGATTGTTGTTGTCCCTCCCCAAGCTGCTGCTCGGCTTCCGGTTTCAAAAGTGTCTGATGCGAAAGTTCCGCCAAAAGGAAGCTCCATATGGGTATGAGCATCTATTCCACCAGGTACCACATATTTTCCTGTGGCATCAATTACTTGCTCAGCACCTGCTTCTGCCGCTATTGCTGCATCCGTACCAGGTAGTAGTACTGCAGCAATAGTTTCTCCGTCTATTAGAACATCAGCAGCATGCTGCCCTGTTGCACTAACTACGGTTCCGTTTTTTATTAACTTTGTCATAGGTTCCCCCCATCAGGTTGCGATTATTAATCCAATGCTTCAATACATGTGACCAGAATTTCAGCCGCTTCGTCAACTTCTTCTTCAGTGACCGTCATAGGTGGAGCGATTCGTAATACATTTCCATAAAGTCCGCCTTTACCTATTAAAAGTCCTGCTGCTCGTGCTTGTTCCATTATTTGGCCGGCTGCGTCAACATTTGGCTCCAGCGTTCCTGGCTGCACGGTTTCAAGTGCTTGCATGAGTCCACGTCCTCGTAATTCTGCAACTGTATTTGAAGCATCAACTGCTGGTTGTAATTGTGAAACCAGTCTGTCTCCCATGCGTTTAGAATTTCCTTGTGTGTCATGATCAAGCATGTACTGAATAGTCGCTAACGCTCCAGCACTACTTACTGGATTACCTCCAAAAGTTGAAATTGAATTTCCTGGCAGAGAATCCATTAATTCAGCGCTTGCTACTACCCCTCCAAGAGCTAACCCGTTGCCCACTCCTTTAGCGAAGGTCAAAATATCTGGAGTGATTCCATGGGCTTGGTAGCCCCAAAAATGATCACCGGTTCTCCCCCAGCCAGTTTGAACTTCATCAGAGATAAAAAGAACTCCACGATTGTCTAACTCTTTTTTCATCGCCCCAAAGAAGCCATCTGGAGGTGTGGCAAAACCGCCCACTCCTTGGATTGGTTCAGCAATCATTGCAGCCACATCACCAGACGTCATCATGTCAAATACTTGATGTAGGTCGTCAACGCAGGCTTCTGTATAAGCATCATCTTCAAATTCGCGAAATGGGCTGCGTAGGCGATAGCCGCCATGCACATAATTTACGGATAAACCGCTAACACTGGTAGGTGACCAAGATCTATGGGATGTGATCGCTATGGTCGTAAACGAGCGTCCGTGATAACTGTTTCTTAATGCCAAAACTTGATTTGATCTTCGATGTGTCGTAGCCAACAAGAGTGCTGCATCATTAGCTTCTGTTCCTGATGTTGTAAAAAATACTTTTGCATCAGGTATGCCAGAAAGGTCAGCAATAAGTTCCGCTAACTCAATCATTGGTTCTGAAAGATAAAGAGTGGATGAGTGAAGAGTTTTAGGAACCTGCTTATTGAGTGCTTCCGTTACTTCAGGAATGTCATATCCCAAACTTGTTGTGAGTATCCCTCCGAAGAAATCAAGATATTTGTTGTCCTCAACGTCAAAGATATGCCTTCCTTCTCCTCTATCCATGGAAATAGGTGGGTCATAATATTGAGCCAACCAAGATGGCAAAACTTTTTGATGACGTTTAAGTAACTCAGCGTTTGTAGTCATTCTTTACTCTCCAACGAATTCTTCACTAAGGCTGTACCAGCGGATCATATTGATCTGGACGACGATCTCTATAGAAAGCCCATTGGTTTCGGACTTCTTCAACCAAGTCAAGATCAAGGTTTCGAACTATAAGTTCTTCTTCCGTATCTGAACAAATTTCACCAACATATTGTCCACGTGGATCTACAAAATAAGTATTTCCATAAAAATCATTGTCGCCAAGATCTTCAACACCTATGCGATTTATAGCTCCAACGAAATACATGTTGGCAACTGCAGATGCTGGTTGTTCAATTTGCCAAAGGTAACGAGAAA
>CAJXEU010000153.1 GCA_913052525.1 uncultured Actinomycetes bacterium | reverse complement strand
ACGGGCACTCTTTGCACTCGATGGACTCCACCTTCGTGTTTGAGTCTTGTCCAAGCAGATGTTCCACTAATGAGAATAGAAACTTCGCTGTATCCACCCATATCGGATTCTTGAGAACCTAAAGATTCCACTTTCCACTTATGCAAACCTGCAAAAGCCAAATACATGTTATGCAAATCTCGTGCAAATAAGTTTGCTTCTTCTCCGCCTTCGGCTCCTCTTATTTCAAGAATTACATTCCTGCCATCATTCGGATCATTTGGTAATAACCGAATTCGTAGTTGTTCTTCAAGATCAGGGATTTTTGACTCTAAATCTTCAATTTCTTGACGTAGTTGTTGTCGATCTTCATCGGAAGCAATATCGAGAAGTTCTTTTGCAGCTTCTATATCTTCGTACAAGATTTTTAGTGGTCTGCCGACTTCTAATATTTCTCCAATTTCTTTCAAACGTTTTCCGGCTTTCTCAAGCAGAGAGGGGTCGCCAATAATTTCAGGGTCAGATAACTGTTTCTCAGCTTCTTCTTGTTCTTTTTCAAGAGTTGAAATCTGTTCCTTCATAAAATCAGAGTATCGCTCTATTGGCTTCCTGTGGGGCAGGCCCATGCTCCTTCTACTCCAATAAGAGTAGTAGGAGTATCTAAAAGGTGACTTGCTTCTTCAATTAGAGGGAGGAGATCTTGTGGTGGAAGCGCAATAACTATTTGTATTGGATCATGCAGAGATGCCAATTCCGCGACTAATGGGATTAATCCGATATCTACTCCAACAGAACATACACATAAAACTTTTTCTTTTTCTTCACTCTTGCCAATTGCCGCTGCAGGGAAACAGTCTTTTAAATTTTTTGGTTCATGAACTGGATCTATAGGTTCTAACTCTGATAGTCCGATAATTTTCGGATCGGATACCAACTTGTGTCTCAACCATTTTTCGCGTGACAAGGTAGCTAACGGATGAGCACCTGCTTCTGGAGTTCGTTGTGAACGAACTTGGTTAGCTGCTGCGATTAACTGTTCAACCCGATTTTTACCATTGTTTAAAAGTTCTCCAGCTTCACGGTCAAACCGGCCTACACCTACTTGAATATCCCCTCCGTTTACCCTCACCACTTCAAGTCCAAGAATTTCACCTTTCCAGATCCCATTTTCACAAATTGTTGACACTCCAGCGTTCTGGCACATTGCTTCAAATTCTTTGAGAGGAGGAGGTGGAACAGCAACATCAGGGAAAGAGGTAGGAGCGACTTGAATGAGTTCACCTTCACAAAAATGCATGATTTTGATTTCAGTGTTGAGTCCAGTTGCTTGACGTGCAGCAATTCCAGCAGTTTTTTTATTTTCAAATATCACGCGAAGTTCTAACTCTGGATTTCGGGTAAGTAAAAAAATGCCTCTACCTAAAACAATTTGTGGGTTCTCATCTTCTGCAAGTAACCAACAATGATCTTTGGTGAGGAGCGCAGATCCATAGCTGTTATTTTCTGGTTGCGCTTCTGTGATGTCGTATCCAGCTGATCTAACTAGGCCGGTAAGTTTTCCCTTGAGTAATTCGACACGACGCTCTGGTTCGATAGACAAACTGCACCTATAGTTGAAAAGTACTCAGGCTTTACTCAACGTTGTGAGAATCTAACCTTTACGGCGTGAGCCATAACGGCGTTCGAAGCGTTCAACACGTCCAGCAGTGTCAATAATCTTCATCGTTCCGGTAAAGAACGGATGACTAGCCGAAGTAATTTCAACTTTTGCTAATGGGTATTCAATACCATCATCAAGTGTGATGGTCTCAGAAGTTTCAATAGTTGATCGGATAAGAAAGTGAGTACCATCCGTCAAATCTTGAAACACTACTGGTCTGTAGCTTGGGTGAATATCTGTTTTCATAACTGATCCAGTCTGCGAGCAAGAATGG
Organism: uncultured Actinomycetes bacterium; assembly: GCA_913052525.1. Taxonomy (GTDB): domain Bacteria; phylum Actinomycetota; class Acidimicrobiia; order Acidimicrobiales; family MedAcidi-G1; genus MedAcidi-G2B. Next base: position 2,193 of record CAJXEU010000153.1, on the reverse strand, counting down.
TCATCACCAACCTGCGAGGTCTTGATTTTCCTGATTTAGGCGCCCATGTTTGGGCCTTTAGCCACTTCGGCTAAAAACTCTTCGTTATTGCTAAAGGTTTTCAAGCGATCTGTAAGGAGTTCCAGTCCGGCAGCTGCTCCTCCAGTATCTGTAGCTAAACCATTTAATACTCGCCGTAATTTCCATACTTGAGTAAGTTGCTTACGTTCGAATAAGAGTTCTTCGTGACGAGTTGAGGATGCATCTACATCTATGGCGGGGTAAATTCGACGCTCAGCAATCCGTCTATCTAGACGGAGTTCCATATTTCCTGTTCCCTTAAATTCTTCAAAGATGACTTCATCCATCTTTGACCCTGTTTCAACTAGTGCAGTAGCGAGAATGGTGAGAGATCCTCCCTCTTCTACATTTCGAGCTGCTCCGAAGAAACGCTTAGGTGGGTATAGGGCCCCGCTATCAACACCACCGGACATGATTCTTCCAGTAGCAGGAGCGGCTAAATTGTAGGCCCTAGATAGACGAGTGATTCCATCAAGGATGATGACGACATCTTCGCCGCCTTCAACCATACGTTTTGCCCGTTCAATTGTGAGCTCTGCAATTTGTGTATGTTCTTCGCTAGGACGATCAAAAGTGCTTGCTGCTACTTCACCGTGAGCTAGCCATCTTTTCATATCAGTAACTTCTTCTGGACGTTCATCCACCAGTAATACAATCAGTTTCACTTCAGGATTATTTGTTTCAATTGAACGCGCTATTTGCTTCATAATCGTGGTTTTACCTGCTTTAGGCGGTGACACGATAAGGCCGCGTTGTCCCTTACCTATAGGAGAAAGCAAATCAATGATCCGAGCCGTCATATTGTTCGGGTCATCTGGAAGTTCCATGCTGAGTTTCTCATCCGGGAAGAGTGGTGTTAGGTCTTCAAACTTTGGGCGATCTTTAATTCCTTCTGGATCTCCTCCATTAATGGTGTCTATTCGAAGCAACGCAGGATTTTTTTCACTCCTATTAGGAGGCCGTGAGCCTCCAACGAGATAATCACCTTTACGTAAATGCAACTGGCGTACTTGTTTTACAGATATGTACGCATCTGCCTTTGATGGCTTAAACCCAGTGGTACGTAAGAATCCGTAGCCTTCATCGCGTAGATCAACATATCCTTCTACTGAAACCGGGTCTCCATCCCAAGATTCATCAGATCCTTGCTCTCGCCCACCGCGCCTACGGCGTCTCCGGTTTCCAGGCCCGGCTGGATCATTCTGTTTGTTCTGCGGGTTTTGATTTCTTTGCCCCTGACGGTCAGAACTTTCTTTTTTCTTTTCAGTTGGAGTTTCATCAGCGTTATCAGCAGGTTTTTCTGCTGCATCACTAACTTCTTCTTCAGCTGCTTGAACCTCCCACTCAGCTAGCGGTTCTTCTTGATCTGTCTCTTCAGCTTCTTGAGTTTCTTTTGGTTTAGATCCGTTTGAAGATCCTTTAGTTCCGGCTGTCATTTCAAGAATCAAATCGACTATTTCTGCCTTACGTGCTCGCGAACTAGGTTTACCGCCAAGCGCGGTAGCCATCGTTACAAGTGCGTCACGATCTTTGCTTTCTAATGTTTCACGTTCTAATTGGGTGGAGGCCATGCTCGTACACCTTGGTTTATCGTGGGCAAATGCCCGGTTGGAAGTCCTCATCAGGGTTGATAAGAACAGTTTGGTCCAGATGGATCAATTTGGCGAGTGTGAACAAGTCTTTAAAGAATTGGCACAGATTTCGTTTTAAACGAATGATTTTCATCAACCGAGATCGCCGCCTTCGGTCTGATGTAAATCTATTCTACCGAATAATTTGTTTTCAACACAACTATCACCAAAGATGTGCACAAATTTTTAGTCAGCTAGACCTTCGGATCGGCTGTTTAAAGTCTCAATAATTCTGGTAAAAGTTGATGAGCTTTAACTAACGGAGACTCAGATACTCCATTTTCCGTGAACACTCCTCCAGGTCCATCATTCTGTGAATCCACTATGAGATACGGAACCGGATCAGAGGTATGTGTGCGCGTGGTTAAAGGTGTGGCGTGATCTGGCAGCATTAGCATGCGCCATGGTCCTAGGTCATCGAGGCTTGGTATTAGATCTTTAAGAATTCGTTGATCCCAATTTTCTAGAGCTTGAACTTTGGCTTCTATATCGCCTGCATGAC
>CAJXEU010000152.1 GCA_913052525.1 uncultured Actinomycetes bacterium | reverse complement strand
ATGTTCACTGCAAACACAATGGCCGCAGTAGGAGAAGCTATCGGAATGTCCTTACCTGGATCAGCATCTGCAGCAGCTATTGACAACCGTCGCGGCGACATAGCTTACGCAAGCGGAACTGCAGTAATGCAACTCCTGGCGGCCGGAATTCGACCACGACACATAATGACAAAAGCAGCTTTCGAAAACGCAATTGCAGTAGTCATGGCGTTAGGGGGATCCACCAATGCGGTACTTCACCTTCTCGCTATCGCTTTTGAAGCCGGCGTTGACCTAGTTCTTGAAGATTTCAATAAAGTCGCAGCACGAGTCCCTCACTTAGCCGACACTAAACCACATGGCCAATATCACATGTTTGACATTGACCAAATCGGCGGTGTCCCAGTCGTGATGCAAATGCTGCTAGAAGAGGGTCTTTTGCACGGAGACGAAATCACCGTTACTGGCAAGACAGTTGCTGAAAACCTAGAAATGCTCAACCCTCCAGAGCCTGACGGTGAAGTAATACACACTTTTGATAACCCAATAAATGACATCGGAGGAATCACAGTTCTCACCGGATCACTAGCTCCGAAAGGGTCTGTGCTCAAAGTCGCAGGAATAGACACTGATCATTTTGATGGCAGAGCCCGTGTCTTTGACGGGGAAGACGACGCTATGGAAGCTGTTCTAGGAGACAGAATTGAAGCTGGAGATATTGTCGTCATACGTTATGAAGGACCCAAAGGCGGACCTGGCATGCGAGAAATGCTTGCAATAACAGGAGCGATGAAAGGCGCAGGACGAGGAGGAGACGCCGCGCTGATAACAGATGGACGATTCTCTGGAGGGACCCACGGATTTTGCGTAGGGCACGTAGCCCCCGAAGCCGTAGACGGAGGCCCTATAGCTTTAATCGAAGAAGGCGACCGCATAGTTATTGATGTTCGAAGTAACACAATTGACTTAATGGTGGAAGAAACAGAGTTAGAAAAAAGACGAGCCAGCCTAAAACCTTTTCAACCGCGCTACGAGTCCGGCTTTTTGGCCAAATATGCTGCTTTAGCTCGCGGTGCTGAAGAAGGCGCAGTAACCGACGCATAAATCATTTTTTAAATACCTATATCCATCAAAGGAAATGATGGAAGAACAAAACGAAAACCGCAACCCATTCATTAAATACGCGTGGATACCAGGAGCAGCTGTAGGCATGTACTACGCACTTCACTGGATCTGTAAAGCAATCTGGTAAATGAGTTCACAACTAGGAATCTGCGTAAACCTTAAAGAAGGATGGGTCGTTATTAGTTCTTATGTTTGGACCACAGCTCAGAGTAGTAGCGAAATAACCGTAATCTTGGGTAAATCAGTCAACTAGTCTGATACTCGTTGAAACCTTCAAGGTTGTTGCTTGGGTCTTTAAAGACCCATACTTAAAGCCTATGAAAAGTAAAAGCACCACGACCTGGTTAGTAGTAGTGCCCTAGGCGCACATCGTCCAAAAGACGAATGTGTGCCTGACCTCCCGAAATTGGGAGGTCATTTTACTTTTCAGCCCAACTACTAGAAACAAATCAATTTAGACTTGGAAAAGTTATGAAAACAGATGGCGGTCAAGCCCTAATCCGATCTCTCGAAAGAGAGGGAGTAGAAGTCATGTTTGGCCTGCCCGGAGGAGCAATTCTGCCGGTCTATGACCCCATCATTGATTCAAAGATCCGTCACATCTTGGTTCGACACGAACAAGGTGCAGGACACATGGCTGAAGGTTACGCCCAAGCAACAGGAAAACCAGGTGTTGCCATGGTTACAAGCGGACCAGCCGCTACAAACATTGTGACCCCACTATGTGATGCCTACCTTGACTCAATTCCAATGGTGGTAATTACTGGACAAGTGCCAACCGCAGCAATAGGAACGGACGCCTTCCAAGAATGTGACACCACCGGAATCACCGCTTCAATTACCAAACACAATTTCCTAGTCACCGAAGCACAAGACATCCCACAAGTAATTAAAGAAGCATTCCATATAGCAACAACTGGACGTCCCGGTCCAGTTCTTGTAGACATCCCAAAAGACATTGTTGATCCAAATAGCCCCCGATCAACTCTTGAATGGGAAGACAGCGTAGAAATAGACCTTCCCGGGTACAAAGTTGATACATCAGTCGATCCTGAAGCTATCCAAAAAGCAGTGGAACTGATTCAGAATGCGGAAAGACCCATCCTTTACATAGGAGGAGGAATCCTCAAATCAAGAGCAGCGGAAGCACTTCTGGAACTTGCAGAACTCACCGGAATCCACGTAGTAACCACCTTGATGGCACGCGGAGCTTTCCCGGACAGTCATGAACTTTGCCTCGGAATGCCTGGCATGCATGGAAACTTTACAGCAGTGACCGCAATGCAGGAATCAGACCTGTTGGTAACTCTCGGAGCACGATTTGATGATCGGGTCACAGGAAAACTTGACGAATTCGCTGTAAACGCGAAGATTATTCATGTTGATATTGACCCCGCAGAATTAGGTAAAGTCCGTCAACCAGATGTACCAATACAAGGGGATTGTCGCACAGCAATAGAAGCGATGCTATCGGTCCTACGAGCATCAGGATCAAGTGACGCGGACCGAACAGCATGGAAGTCTCGTGTTAGTGGCTGGCAAGAACGTTTCCCACTCGTTTATGAACCATCAACACCGGAACAAGCACTCAAACCCCAATTCGTAATTGAAAAACTTCGCGACGCCACACCTTCAGACACCATTGTTGCTTCAGGAGTAGGCCAACACCAGATGTGGGCAAGCCAGTATTGGACATTTAACCATCCGTACACCTGGATAAATTCTGGAGGGCTTGGAACAATGGGATTCTCAATCCCAGCAGCAATCGGAGCCAAAGTCGGCTGCCCTGAAAAAATGGTATGGGCTATAGACGGAGATGGATGTTTCCAAATGACCGCTCAGGAACTCGTCACCGCAAGAGTAGAAAATATTCCAATCAAAGTCGCCCTTTTGAACAATTCATACTTGGGTATGGTAAGACAATGGCAAGACATGTTCTATGAAGAACGTCATTCAGAAGTCTTCCTTTCAAAAGAGATTCCTGACTATAAAGGTTGGGCAGAATCCATGGGTTGCTTCGCTATGAGAGTAGAAGACCCAGAAGAAGTAGAAGAAGCAATTGCTCAAGCCAATGAGATAGAAGACCGCCCTGTTGTCATTGATTTCCGAACTGCAGCTGAAGAAAAGGTCTACCCAATGGTTGCATCAGGAACAGGCAACTCAGAAGTGATTGTCCCCCCTTCTCAGGAGAATGAAATTAGATGAGTGCTGAACCCAAAGGACACCGCGACCACATACTGGTTGTTATCGTCGAGAACAAATCCGGTGTTCTAGCAAGAGTCGCAAGTTTGTTTGCGAGAAGAGCCTTCAATATCCAATCTTTAGCAGTTGCGCCTACAGAAGATGATCACTTAAGCCGCATCACAATTGTTGTAGACGGTGAATCAGCACCAATAGAACAAGTAGTTAACCAATTAGACAAACTCATCAACGTTGTCGACATTCAAGACCTGCAGCCAGGGCATGCCATAGAGCGAGAATTAATGCTGGTCACGGTAGCGGTCGAACCAGAACATCGTGACGATATCGTGGAACAACTTGATCGAGCAGGCGGAAAAGTCATGAGTGTAGGAACCGACTCTATGATGCTTTCTCTAGTAGGAGACCCTGATCACATTGATACGTTCGAAAATTTACTCAGACCATTTGGAATCATAGAAATTCAGAGAACAGGTCGAGTCGCACTGGCTAACTTAGACGAAACTATTGAATAAAGAACTTAAAGTAAAAGAGAGATAAGAGAAAAAAATGGCAAATATTTATTATGAGAGTGACATAAACCGAGGAGCAATCGCTGAACGAAAAGTAGCTATTTTGGGCTATGGATCACAAGGACACGCTCATGCCTTAAACCTAAAAGAATCAGGTGTAGAGGTTTGTGTCGGACTCCGAGAAGGATCAGGATCTGTAGCAAAAGCCGAAGAAGCAGGACTCACTGTTCGCACACTTTCAGAAGCATCCGCATGGGCAGATGTGATCATGATTCTTCTTCCAGACACAGATCAGGCAGAGGTTTATCAAGAACAT
>CAJXEU010000151.1 GCA_913052525.1 uncultured Actinomycetes bacterium | reverse complement strand
AACTAAGAGAAATACTACGAAGGTAGTTTCACTTACTTTAGGTCTCGACTTCATTTCTTTCTGCTATCCTGTAGGAGTTCCAGTAGAACTTTTACTGGAAGGTTCGCAGACAGGTGTTAGTTCTTAGTCAAGTGAACCGCCTTAACCATCTAATCTCATCTTTTGAGAACACGCGAATCTATACCAGCCGCTTAACGCGAGCAAAGGAAAACATGACTTCAACTTTTTCAGAGATAGGCGTTCCCGCGTCTATTTGTAAAGACTTAAAACAAAAAGGTATCCATAAACCTTTTGAAATTCAATCAGCTACTATGAGCGACCTGCTTGCGGGAAAAGACGTTTGTGGTCGTGCCCCTACTGGGTCAGGGAAAACTCTCGCATTTGGTATCCCACTCATCGTTTCTTCAAAACGATCACAACCCAAACATCCTCAAGCTTTGGTTTTATCTCCAACTCGTGAGCTTGCTGAACAAATTTATTCAGAATTACGCTCCCTTTCAGGCAACGTCCGCGTCGGGGTTGTTTACGGTGGTGTCGGATACGGCCCTCAACTAAATGCCTTAAGAAAGGGAGTAGACATACTTGTAGCTTGCCCTGGAAGGCTTGAAGATCTGATTCAACAAAAAGCTGTGAACTTGTCCTCTGTGGAACAAGTCGTACTTGACGAGGCCGATCGAATGGCCGACATGGGATTCATGCCCTCTGTTAATCGCATACTGAACCAAACAAATAAAAACCGACAGACTGTCCTCTTTTCTGCAACTTTGGATGGAGATGTAGCAAAACTTATTAGAGACCATTTAAACAGTCCGATCACTCATACTGTCGGGGACGAAACTCCTGACATAACAGCTGCGCATCACGTATTTTGGAAAGTAGATAAAACTAACCGCATCGAAGTAGCTGTTGAGACCCTCAACTCTGCATGGCCAGCCATCGTCTTCTGCAGAACTCGACATGGTGCCGATCGTCTCGCAAAACAAATGTCAAAAGAAGGAATTAAAACAGCTTCTATTCATGGCGGCCGTAGTCAAAATCAAAGATCTCGTTCGCTAAGCGACTTTACTAAAGGCAAAGTGCAAGCTTTGATTGCTACAGATGTTGCAGCGCGAGGAATACACGTAGATAATGTTGCTGCAGTACTTCATTTTGACCCTCCAGAAGACCATAAAGCCTACATTCATCGATCAGGAAGAACGGCAAGAGCTGGAAGGAACGGAGTTGTAATTTCTTTACTGTTACCCAATCAAGTAAAAGATGTAAAGAAAATGCAACGGAAGATTGATCTCCCTGAAGAAGTGACTCATCCTGATCCATTCTCTTTAAGCAACTACTTACCCGCTATTGAGAAAACCACTTTGGTGCACAAAAATTCTGAGACTCAAAGAGACACAAAGGCCTCTGATAAGCCTCGTACAAAATCAAAAAAATCTTATGAATCCTCTGATATCAAAAAATCTGACTATAAGAAAAAGCAAACAAAAAAGAAGTCTCGCCCAAAGGAACGGCACCTTGCCGCAGTAGGCCCCAATGGGCCTAACAGAAAAGCACGGCGAGCCCACCTACAAAATAATCCAACATTTAAAAATGAACGGTTATTGGTTACTTCTCACGTAGACTCTTCTAATCGTGCCAACCACGGCTCGGTTAATAAATTAAAGAGAGTGAATACCATGCCACGTGGCACAGTAAAGTTTTTTAATGCTGAAAAAGGATACGGATTTATTTCCATTGAAGAAGGCGAAGACGTCTTTGTTCATTATTCAAATATTGACGGTTCAGGCTATCGAAGCCTAGACGAAGGACAAGAAGTAGAATTTGAAGTTGGTGAAGGACGTAAAGGTCCCGAAGCTCTTGAGGTTCGCAAAGTCTGATCTGAATACATTTCAGTAAAAAGTTGAAACCCTGACTTATGTCAGGGTTTCATTATGTATCGACAACCTTATTTGTCCCGAACGCGAAGGCACCCGTCTCCATCTTGAGACGGGCGCTATCCAGAGATCAGAATCCGATCCCCAAGTTTACGATTCCCTACGGGAGACACTTGAGTTTCCGTCAAGTACGTACACCCAATCGTGAACTGACTATATTCTCGCGTCTTTCACCGGAAGATGCAAAAAAATTCCATTTCTTGAACCCTTGCTGAAATTGATAAACAACACTATGTTGCTTGAGCACAAACAAAGGATCAAAAAATGCCAACTCCATGGATCATCGAAGGAACCATAGATTCAAGATGGCCCATAAACACTCGCGGAAATGTGGGTGAAGTGTTCCCTGAAGTTGTTACTCCTTTGAGTTACAAGTTGGGAATACTTCCTGGGGAGAAGGCTTGGCGTGAGGCTTACAGAGTTCTCGGCCTGTTAAAGTCAGATGATTTCTCTTCTTCTGATCCTGTGATTATTGGTCTTTATGGCGGATACGTCTATTTAAATCTTTCTTACTTACGAATGATGGGGGTTCGATCTCCTGGTAGTTCAGCTGAAGCAATTGATGTCTCTTTCTTCGGAGAAGGAAATCCACCAAAATATGTTCCAAAAAAAGGGGATAAAAGTTTTTTCTCTTCTCTGAAGATTTTAAAAGTAGTGCTTAAAGCGTTGAATGCTAAAGAGTTGCCGGAAGTAGTTGCAGAAAGTTTCGAACTCGCATCTCTCTATGAATCACAGCGTCCTCCACTTGACGCTTCAGATCAAGAGTTGCTTGATTTTCTTCATTCGTTTCCGGATGCTTTCTTCCCTGCTTTTAGAAACCACATGCTTTCTTCTGCTCTTGCCGCTGTGGTGTCCGGCACTCTTGCTGACGCGAGTACCGCCGCTGGAGAACCAGGACTAGTAACTCACCTCGTCGGAGCTTCAGGCGATGTGCATTCAGCTCAATATTCAACCGATCTTTATCACATAGCTAAGAAAGTAAAAGAAATGCCGGAGGTGAACAGCGAGTTTGAAGCGGGAGTTGAAGGGTTGTTGGGCCGTCTTGAAGGTGTACCTGAGGCAAAAGATTTCCTCAAATTATTTGAAAATTTCATTACCACTCATGGTCATCGCGGACCTAATGACTGGGAAATTTCTTCTCGGACTTGGGACAACACTCCAGAATTGGCCTTGATGGCGCTTGACCGTATGAGAATTGCTGAGCATGACCTCTCACCTTCTGTACGTCTTCAAGACAATGAATCGAAACGACTGGAAGCTGCCAAGAAAGTTCTCCCTCATCTCGGGTTCATGGAGCGCATCCAGTTCAATAAAGCGCTTAAATCTGCTCCTTTCTGGGCTCAAGCTCGTGAAGCGACTAGAGACCGTGCGGTAAGAGTAAACCTGCCTGCTAAGCAGGTTTACCGTGAATTGGTGCAACGAGCTGCTCAACGTGGCGGAAATCCTGATCCTGTTCGGGTAGCACTATTAGATCCTCTTACAGAACTTCCCGATTATTTAAATAACCCAGCCGCTTACATTTCCATCATTGAAGACAGAGGTAAACTTTTTGATCGTTTCTCCGAAGTGACTCCCCCATTTTTCATCAGCACTCAAGAAGAAGTTTTAACTCTTGAAAAATCAGAGGAGATTCAAAAATCTTTAGATTCTGTTCAGCCGGCCCAACTCGGAGATGTTTTAGTTGGAAATGCTGGCAGTAGCGGCAGTGCGGTCGGCCGTGCCCGCATCGTCATGGATCCAGCAGATGCTTTGAATTTTGAACCCGGCGATGTTTTAGTAGCTCCATTGACTGATCCTGCGTGGACTCCATTGTTTCTTCCCGCTGCTGCTGTAGTTGTGAATGTTGGAGCTCTAATGTCACATGCAATCATCGTTTCTCGAGAACTCGGCATTCCTTGTGTGGTTGCTGTAGAAGGAGCGACTGAGAGAATTCCAGAAGGAGTAATGGTAGAAGTGGATGGAACCGCGGGAACTGTTCGACTTCTTAATTAACAAAAACGAAATAATCTATGTAGTAGTGTTACCAAGTGAGCATTATTCAAGAACGTCTGAAGGGAAAAAAGGTTCTTATTCTTGATGGCGCCATGGGAACCACACTTTTTGAATCCGGACTAACAACAGGTGATTCGCCAGAAGAATGGAACATCACAAACCCTGAAACCATACAGAACATTCATCGTTCCTATATTGAAGCTGGTTCA
>CAJXEU010000150.1 GCA_913052525.1 uncultured Actinomycetes bacterium | reverse complement strand
CTCTGAAATCCCTTCATCAACTCCAAGGATTTTGTAATAGTCTTTTTCGAACCATTCACGTTGTACGGCCATGGCTGATTCTCCTAGCCGCGAACCTTGACCATGGCTGGACGAAGCACTCGATCTATCCAGATGTAACCACGTCGTAGAACTTCTGTAACTATTTGTTCATTAGATTCTTGATTGTCTTCAGAATTTTCATGCAGAACTGCTTCATGGCAAGTTGGGTCGAAAGCTAAATCTAAAGGGTTGATAACTTGTAAACCGGAGGCTTCAAAAGTGGAAATTAGAGCTTCTCGGATAGGTGTCACGTCTTCAGCGCCGTGTTCAATTGCAAGATCGCAAGCATCAAGTACGGGAAGTAGCTTGTCAATTAATTCTGCTTGTGACCGCGAACTCACTTCAGCGTTACGTTTTACTGATTGCTTTCGAAAATTTGAAAATTCTGCAGTGATTCGTTGCAAATCGTTAAGGTACCCATCGCGTTCTGAAACTAATTGTAAAATTTCATCAGTTTCTTCTGTGGGAGCCTCTAGAGGTTCTGTTGCCTCACAAAATTCGCTTTCCGTTTTGTCACCTTGGTTTTGTGGCCCCTCTTTTATTGAATCAGAGCTCACTGTTCATCAACGATTTCTGCATCTACGACACCATCATCTGAATCTTCAGAAGGGTTTTCTGGCGTACTTTGTTGCGCGGCTGCTGCTTCGTATAGGCGTTGACCAAACTCTTGACTAGCAGTCATGAGCGCTTCAGTGGCGCTAGCAATTGCAGTTATGTCTTCTCCTTCTAGGGCTTCTTTAAGAGATGAAAGTTTTTCTTCTACGTTAGTTTTTTCATCTCCGGTCAATTCTTCACCTTGGTCAGATAATAGTTTCTCTGTTTGGTAAACAAGATTGTCTGCATTGTTGCGAGTTTCTACTTGTTCTTTACGTTGCCTGTCTTCTTCAGCATGAGATTCTGCATCTTTAACCATTTGGTCAATAACGTCGTTATCTAACGAAGACTGACCCGTAATGGTCATTGATTGCTCATTGTTTGTTGCTCGATCTTTAGCCGAGACGTGAACAATGCCGTTTGCATCAATATCAAAAGTTACTTCAATTTGAGGGGTTCCTCGCTGTGCCGGAGGTAGGTCAACCAACTGAAATTTCCCTAACGTTTTATTAAATTGTGACATTTCGCGTTCCCCTTGAAGTACATGAATTTCAACGGAAGGCTGGTTGTCATCTGCAGTTGTAAAAACTTCAGATTTAGAAATCGGAATGGTGGTGTTTCTTTCAATAAGACGTGTCATTACGCCACCTTTAGTTTCTATACCTAGGGAGAGAGGCGTAACGTCAAGAAGAAGAACGTCTTTAACTTCGCCCACTAAAACTCCAGCTTGAACGGCTGCTCCTATAGCTACCACTTCGTCTGGGTTTACGTTTTTAGAGGGTTCACGTCCAGTTATTTCTTGTACTAGATCAGCTACAGCCGGCATTCTAGTTGAACCTCCGACCAGGATGACGTGATCTACTTCGCCTTTAGTTAAGCCAGAGTCAGTTACAGCTTGTTCAAATGGGGCACGGCATCTTTCAAGAAGATCGGCGGTGAGTTCATGAAATTTTGCTCTAGTTAATGCGTAGTCGAGGTGGAGCGGTCCAGAATCAGTCGCGGTTACGAATGGAAGGTTTATTTGTGTTTGTTGCACTTGGGAAAGTTCAATTTTTGCTTTTTCTGCAGCTTCTTTGAGTCGTTGTGCTGCCATTGGGTCAGCGGTTAAGTCAACTCCATGATCGTTTTTAAATGAAGTAGCGAGCCATTCGATAATTTTTTCATCCCAATCGTCTCCACCGAGATTCGTATCGCCATGGGTTGCTTTTACTTCAAAAACTCCGTCACCGATTTCAAGTACAGAAACATCAAATGTTCCACCACCTAAGTCGAATACTAGAATTGTTTGTTCGCTGTCATCTTTTTCTAAACCGTAAGCAAGTGCAGCAGCAGTAGGTTCGTTAATGATTCTAAGGACTTCAAGTCCAGCGATTTGCCCTGCTTCTTTAGTAGCTGTTCGTTGAGCATCATCGAAATAGGCAGGGACAGTGATAACTGCTTGAGTGACAGTTGTTCCTAAATAGGCTTCAGCATCTCTTTTTAGCTTCTGAAGAGTTCTGGCTGAGATTTCTTGAGATGTGTAATCTTTATCATCGATTTGTTGTTTCCAGTTTGTGCCCATGTGGCGTTTTACTGAACGAATGGTTCTTTCTGGGTTTGTGATTGCTTGTCTTTTTGCTACTTCGCCGACGAGAACTTCTCCGTCTTTAGCAAAGGCAACAACTGAAGGGGTTGTGCGTGAACCTTCAGCATTTGCGATAACGACGGGTTCGCCGCCTTCGAGAACGCTTACTACTGAATTTGTGGTTCCGAGGTCAATTCCTACTGCTTTACTCATAATGTCTCCTTTTAAGTGGTCAAATCTCTTTTATTTCGTATTTTTGGTCAAAAAAAGTGCTGATAATTAGGTATCGGAGGTTTCAGGATAAAGCCTAGTTAGCAATATTGCACCATTTCTTACTATATACCACTATATAAAGTTGAGTCGTCTATTATCAACTTCCGGAGTAGTTTTTTGTGTAAATATCTGCTGAACTACATATATGGGTATAACTACTTCGACATTAATTCTTGTTCGACATGGACAATCTGAATGGAACGCCACCAATCAATTTACTGGATGGTATGACTGTGACCTAACTTCACAGGGGGTTGAAGAAGCATCAAATGGAGCACAACTCATAAAAGAAGCTGGGCTACTCCCAGATGCTATTTATACATCTCTTCAAAAAAGAGCCATTCGAACAGCTGACATTATTTTAGAAGAACTTGATTGTGAAGAAATACCTATTCAGCGCAGCTGGCATCTAAACGAACGACATTATGGAGATTTGACCGGAAAAGATAAAGCTGCAGTGCGTAAAGAATTTGGTGATGACCAATTGCATGCTTGGCGGCGTGGTTACAATACCCCACCGCCACCGATCAGTGAAAAAAATCCTTTCAATCCCAATAATGATCCTCAATATGAAGGTCTTTCCGACATCCCATTAACAGAATGTTTAGCCGATGTAGTTGAACGTCTCCTTCCGTATTGGAAAAAAGACATTCTTTCTTCATTAGAAGGAGGGAAAACTGTACTTATTGTTGCACACGGAAACAGCCTTCGTGCTTTATGCAAGTATCTTGATGCGATTAGTGAAGACGAAATAGCAGACCTTAATATTCCAACTGGAGCTCCGTTGGTGTATCACTTAAATGAAGATGGGTTTCCTTCGCAAAGTATGCCTGTTCTTGAACGCTCACTTGATGAGGAAGTAGCTCGTGCAGCAGCCGAAGCGGTAGCACGTCAAACCCATTAATCATTTGGCCCATAACCAGGCGAACCATGTTCAGCAAGGTCTAGTCCTTCTCGTTCTTCTGCTGCTGATACGCGTAGCCCAATTGTGGATTTAATAATTTTGAAAAGTATTGCTGAGGTGCTAATCACCCAAACAGCAACGATTAAAGCACCGATCGCTTGAGTGAGTAGTTGGTCAAAACCTCCGCCATAAAATAACCCAGCGTTTTCTCTACCGAGAAATGCATCGTCATATCGAGCAAATAATCCAACAGCAAGAGTTCCCCATACTCCGCAAACCCCATGAACAGACACTGCCCCTACCGGATCATCGATTCCTTTTCTTTCAATAATGATCACGGAGTAAACAACAATTACTCCTCCTAAAAATCCAGAGATAACCGCTCCTAAAAAGTTTAAAGCCCCTGTTCCGGCGGTGATACTAACTAATCCTGCTAACGCTCCATTGCCCGCCATTCCTATATCTAATGAGCCAGTTTTTTTCCATATAACAAGACCAGATCCTAGAACACCTGCTGAAGCGGCTAGCAAAGTTGTCATAATTGCATGCGCTACCCATTCATCCATAGCTAATTCGGAACCAGCATTAAATCCAAACCAACCAAACCACAGAATGAAAACACCGATAGTTACATAACCAATGTTGTGACCAGGAATAGCTCGAGGGTTTCCATCTGGTCCATATTTACCTAGCCGGGGGCCTAAAAATATTGCGCCCATAAGAGCAGCCCAACCACCT
>CAJXEU010000149.1 GCA_913052525.1 uncultured Actinomycetes bacterium | reverse complement strand
CGATCGAAAAGGCGGTAGTTGCTACAAGAAAATTTGCTCGGCGACAAGAACGATGGTTTCGCCGAGATCCACGCATCACATGGTTAGAGGTTGCAGAAGACCCCTTAGAAGTTATCGAAGACGTATTAAAAATATTTGACAACGCAAACAAAAACTAATTAGTTGCACTAACACACCATCTATAGGCCAAAATGAATACATGCAGATAAGTCGTTATCAAGGACTAGGAAATGATTTCCTCATCACATTTGGTGAGGAGACGCCTCATGATGCTGAAGATATCGCACGCAAACTTTGTGACCGAAAGAAATCTATTGGTGCTGATGGACTAATTTTTGGCACTCCATCTAAATCATCTGATGTTTTCTTTACTCTTTTCAACTCGGATGGAAGTAGGGCAGAAGTAAGCGGGAATGGTTTAGCTTGTTTCGGACATGCCACCTACAGAAATGACACAACCAAAGAGTTGATTAAAGTAGAGACGACAACAGCAGAACATACGGTCCGAATTAAAAAAAACAAAACAGATGCTGTTTTTGTTGAGGCGTCACTGAATTCCCCGAGTAAGGGCCCAGATTTTGACGATTTAAAAATAGATCTTGGAGGAATAAAATACTTTCGCGTTACAACGGTAGATGTTGGTAACCCACATTTAATCGTTGAAGTGGAAGATATAGAAAGTATTGATTTAAGAGAAGTTGGGCCGAAATTAGAATCATTCTTCATGCCTGTTGGGTGCAATATTCATTTAATTTCAATTTTAAGCACCCAAGAGATTCATGCGCGACATTGGGAAAGAGGAGCAGGACTTACAGAAGCTTGCGGCTCAGGAGCTGTAGCATCGGCATGGGCAGCCCATCAATGGAACGCGGTCAGCGATGAAGTACAAGTGAGGATGCCTGGAGGTGTAGCCACAGTATCGCTAGGAAAACATCCTACTTACATGTGTAAAACTATTTATGAGGGAGAATTTGAGGCTCTTGATGAGTGAAGAGTCTGATCAAGTATTCCAATCTGAAAAAGATGAATCTCATAGAGGTGCTTTTGGTGAGTACGGAGGAACAGCCAAAGGTTTAATTGATCGTTCGTTTCGAGAACGAATTGTTTTAGCTGCCGTAACTTTAGAAAAAACAGAAGACGAAGAAACAGAAGCTTCTTTACAAGAACTAGCACTTTTAGTTGATACAGCAGGTGCTGACCCTGTGGCTCAAGTAGTGCAAAAGCGTCAAGTTCCAGATCGAACTACTTATGTTGGCCGAGGCAAAGCAGAAGAAATACGTCAAGTTTCGGACTCTTTAGATGCAGACACTGTTGTATTCGACAATGAATTGACTCCAGCCCAACAAGGAAATCTTGAAAAGATCCTCAAACGTAGTGCGCTTGATCGAACAGCGGTGATATTAGACATTTTCGCTCAGAATGCTGCAAGTCCAGAAGGAAAGATGCAGGTTGAACTTGCACAATTACGGTATCTCTTACCGCGCCTTCGTCGATCTGGCCATGCCTTCTCTCAACAGGGTGGAGGAATTGGCACTAGGGGACCTGGAGAGACTCAACTCGAAGTTGACCGACGCCGTCTTACGCGTCGGATAAGCAAATTAGAATCTAACCTAAAGCAGTTAAAGAAAAATCGGGCCACTCAATCGAAATCACGAAAACGCACAAGCAATCATGGCGTAGCTATTGTCGGATACACCAATGCAGGAAAATCCACGTTACTTAATGCCCTGACCGATGCAGGGGTGCTAGTTGAGGACCGTCTATTCGCCACCCTTGACGCCACTACTCGACGACTTCAACTACCAGGAGGTGAAAAAGTCTACTTAACAGACACCGTTGGTTTTGTACGCAAACTACCTCACCAGTTAGTCGAAGCTTTTACCTCCACACTCGATGTAGTAATTGATGCGGAATTACTAATCCACGTAGTTGATTCATCAGATCCAGACCCTCAAGGAAGC
Organism: uncultured Actinomycetes bacterium; assembly: GCA_913052525.1. GTDB lineage: Bacteria > Actinomycetota > Acidimicrobiia > Acidimicrobiales > MedAcidi-G1 > MedAcidi-G2B. The sequence goes on along the minus strand of CAJXEU010000149.1, from coordinate 2,176 downwards.
ATTGAAGCAGTACATTCCGTTCTAAGAGAGATCGGAGCAGACGATATAACACAGATTTATGCATTCAACAAGGCGGACTTAGACCCATCCGCAGCACATCGATTGGTAAGGCAAGAAGAAGACGCCGTTGCTGTATCAGCAGCAACTGGAGAAGGTCTTGAAGATTTATTAAAAATGGTTGGGGAACATCTAAGGGAACTATCTCAGGTCATTGAACTCTTCATTCCCTACGACAGAGGAGACGTGCTAGCCAAAACTCATCGTGAGGGACAGGTATTAGAGGAAATTCCTGAAGAGAATGGATGGAAAATTTCCGCTCGCTTAGAAAAATCCTCAGTGGGACGTTTAGAAAAATTCCAGACTAAGAATTCATGAGAGGATAGATTGATGACCACTCAGAAAAGTTTTATTCCACCTCCACTACCATTTGATGGGATGGGGAATCTACGAGAGAGAGCTAATTCTTTGTCAGGCGGCGCCGTAGATCTTTCAGTAGGAAATCCAATCGACCCAGTGCCAGAAGTAATTATTCAGTCTCTTAAAGATCACGATCTAGCTCGCCCCTATCCCGATTTAGCTGGACGCCAAGCAGTAATAGGAGAAGCAATTAACGAATGGTCAAAGAGACAACTAAAGACAATAGTTGACCCCTCTCATTACGGGATTTGTATAGGCACTAAAGAGTTTGTCGCTGGAGCACCAAAAATTTTGAGCCTTCGGAACCCTTCACGTGACACCGTTCTTTATCCAGAGGTCGCATATCCGTCTTATGCCATGGGTGCAGATTTGGCAGGTTGTCGAGCTATTCCAGTAACTATGGATAGTGACTGGAAGATAGATGTTTCAAGTATTGATCCAAAAGATGCAAAAAGAGCATTAATGCTTTGGATTAATACACCTGGAAACCCAGCTGGAGGACTTGACAATTTAGAGACAGTAGTTGAATGGGGGCGCAAACATAGTGTTCCTGTATTCAGTGACGAGTGTTATGTCGAGTTCACTTGGGACGGCCCAGCCCAGTCTGTTCTCCAATACGGGAATGAAGGAGTGGTGGCCGTTCATTCTCTTTCTAAACGGTCAAATCTGGCAGGATTAAGGTTTGGTTTTTATGCAGGTGATCCACAAATAGTCTCATATTTTCGCGAAATAAGAAGACATCAAGGCCTCATGGTTTCCGGACATGCGCAAGTAGCAGGCATCGCTGCACTAGGAGATCAAGAACATGTTGAAGTTCAAAGGGAAAGATATAAAAATCGCCTTGAACGGCTCATCAAAATTCTTGCCCGCATAGATATCGAAACCGGCATGCCGGGAGGTTCATTTTATCTTTGGGTTCAAGCAATCGAAGGAGATTCTTCGAAGCTTGCCTCGCTTCTAGCTGATGAACTTGGCATAGTTTCAGTGCCAGGAGAGACTTATGGACCTAAAGGCGCCGGTTATGTTCGTTTGGCTGCCATAGTCTCAGAAGAAAACCTCTTGTTGTTAGAGAAGAGAGTAGAAGGCTTGTCAAAAATTTAATTGTGTTCACTCTTAGTGCGTAAGGAAGGTAGTCTCACACTATGTCAGACATACAAAACCAAATTGAAGAACTTTGGGGCCAAAGAGAAAGTTTGAGTCTGGAAGACTCTGAAGTCAATGCTGTGATCCATGAAGCTATTAATCTTTTAGATCAAGGGAAAGTGCGGGTTGCTGAACCGAGTTCAGACGGAGTCGTAGTAAATGAGTGGTTAAAGTTCGCTATTCTTCTTCTGTTCAAACAGTCTCAAATGAGCACAACTGAAACAGGTCCGTTTGAGTTCGCTGACAAAATTCCTCTTAAAAAGAATTATCAAGACAACGGGGTTCGTGTGGTCCCGGGAGCATTGGCTCGGTGGGGAAGTTATTTGGCTCCTGGCGTAATCATGATGCCAAGTTTCGTCAATATAGGAGCTTGGGTGGGGGAGAACACCATGGTGGATACATGGGCCACAGTAGGATCATGTGCTCAAATTGGTCGAAATGTTCATCTTTCTGGAGGAGTAGGCATAGGAGGTGTGCTTGAACCTCCAAACGCCACTCCTGTTGTTGTTGGAGATGAATGTTTGATTGGCAGTAGATGCATCGTAGCTGAAGGGGCACGCGTAGGTGATGGGGTGGTGCTTGGGGCTGGAGCGGTTTTAACGGCTTCCATCCCAGT
>CAJXEU010000148.1 GCA_913052525.1 uncultured Actinomycetes bacterium | reverse complement strand
AGGCTGAAGAGGCTGAAGAGGCTGAAGAGGCTGAAGAGGCTGAAGAGGCTGAAGAGGCTGAAGAAACAACAGAGATCGAGAAAATAGAAATCGATGAGGCTACGGCCGAAGAAAGCGAGGAGAGCTAATTATGGCTACCAAGGAAGAAGTTTTAGATGCCATCGCAGAGATGAGTGTCTTAGAACTAAGTGAGTTATTAAGTGAATTTGAGGAAAAATTTGGAGTTACTGCGGCAGCTCCAGTTGCAGCAGTAACAGCAGCTCCGGCTGCTTCGGATGGAGATGCCTCTGGAGGATCAGAAGAGCAAGATTCATTCGACGTAGTTCTTGCTGACGCAGGCGATAAGAAGATTCAAGTCATTAAAGAAGTAAGAACACTTACTAATCTTGGACTGAAAGACGCCAAAGACCTTGTTGATGGTGCCCCAAGTGCTGTGCTTGAAGGTGCCTCAAAAGAAGATGCAGAAAAAGCCAAAGAAGCACTTGAAGCTGCTGGTGGTTCAGTAGAACTTAAGTAGCAAGAGAGATTTGTTGGAAAATATTGTCTTCTAACCATCGAAATTTGGTTAGAAAAAGGACTATCAGTTCCTAAAAAAACAATAATTAAGTGAAGGATTCACTAAAAAAGAGAAAATCCTCAACAATTTCTACAAATCAATCTCAAGGCTTAATTTAAGAAGCTTTTACTTAGGGGTTGCAGAGGCACTGATACTCTGACTATGATCCCTTTGCTGGCCTTACTGTTTACAGAAAGACCAGTTTGCCCATCATCCGTTTTTCCTGGCCCAGGAGTTTTGTTAGGTGTCTGTTCGCCCCTTTGACCGGGAACGATATTCGTTTGGAAATCTTGAGGATACTCATGATCTTCCAGACCTGATTGCGATCCAAAGAGAGTCATTTCAATGGTTCCTCAATCACGGTATAACTGATACGTTCCGAGATATAAGTCCCATAACCGATTTCAGTGAAACTCTTTCACTTGAATTTGTCTTTGACCCCAAAGACGAAGATCTATGTCCACCACCGAAGTTCACGGTAGAAGAATGCCGAGAACGAGATATGACATATTCGTCTTCAATCTTTGTTCGTGCAACTTTCATGAACCGAGATACAGGAGAGATCAAAGAACAAACTGTTTTTATAGGTGACTTCCCACGAATGACTGAAAAGGGAACATTTATAATTAATGGAACTGAGAGAGTCATAGTTTCACAACTAGTTCGATCACCTGGAGTGATATTTGAGCCCGGGGAACGATATCGATTACGTAATCTTTCAAAACATCAACTAGTCAAAGGAACTATTCATCCTTATAGAGGAGAATGGATTGAATTTGATGTTGAACAAAAACCTGGAAAAGATGTTACCGCTGGAACCAAAGTAGCAAGAAAACGTCGCTTGTCGATGTTCACCCTCTTACGTGCTTTGGGATACGGCGAAGAAAATTATCCAGGATTTTTACAAAAACTTGTAAATTATTTTGACTTCTTAGAAGGACAATGGGAAAAAGACATTGAAAAAGGAGTAATGACCGAAGAAGAAGCATTGCTTGAGATTTACAAGCGTGTTCGCCCAGGAGAGCCAGCTTCAGTTGAAGCAGCACGAGCGTATCTTCGAAATGCATTCTTTGAATCTCGACGTTATGACCTTTCACGCGTCGGGCGTTATAAGTTAAATCGCAAACTAGGACCAGAGATAGAGAAGCTTGAAAAAGAATTTGGTATTGAACTCGAGAAACCCCAAGAAGATCAAACAGTTTTGTCTCGCTCAGAAGTCTTAGCGACTTGCACTTACTTATTGCATTTGGCAAAAGGGGAACCCGGTTATCGCCTTGATGATCAAGATCACTTTGCAAACCGACGAGTTCGTTCAGTAGGCGAGTTAATACAAAATCAGGTTCGTATTGGTTTGTCACGTTTAGAACGAGTTGTGCGAGAACGGATGACAACACAAGATGTGGAATCGATTACTCCCACAACTTTGATAAATATTCGGCCAGTCGTGGCGGCAATCAAAGAGTTCTTTGGAGCAAGCCAACTTTCTCAGTTCATGGATCAAGTAAATCCATTATCTGGTCTAAATCATCGCCGTCGACTATCAGCATTGGGCCCTGGCGGGTTATCGCGCGAAAGAGCTGGCTTTGAAGTACGAGATGTTCACTTCTCTCACTATGGGCGTATGTGTCCGATTGAAACTCCTGAAGGTCCAAATATTGGACTTATTGGTGGGTTAGCAACTTATGGGCAAGTCAACGAGTTTGGATTCATCGAATCTCCTTATCGGATTGTTAAGAATGGGAAAGTGACTGACGAGGTCCGCTATCTTGCTGCAGATGAAGAAGAGGAATACGTAGTAGCTCAAGCAAATGCTCCTATTGACAAAAATGGCAAGTTTATAAATGACAGAGTGCTAGTACGTCAATCACCACAAGCTGCATCTCTGACTGACTTAAAACTCCAACTTGAAAGAGATGTTTTCTTTGGTGCCACGACAGAAATCTCCTACGTTCCAGCTGAAGAGGTTCAGTTGATGGATATTTCACCTAAACAGATTGTCTCGGTTGCCACCGCCCTAATTCCATTCCTTGAACATGATGATGCTAACCGGGCATTGATGGGTGCGAATATGCAGCGGCAAGCGGTTCCTTTGTTGCGAAGTGAAGCTCCATATATAGGAACTGGGATTGAGGCTAAAGCAGCGCATGATGCAGCTGACATGATTTTGGCACTTGAAGGTGGCACTGTAACAGAAGTCGATGGGATAGCCATCACAGTTGAATATAGAAAAACACCTGATGGTCATGATTCGCCGATAGTAGTGCACGAATTGATGAAATTTCAGCGCTCGAACCAAAATACTTGCATAAATCAGAAAGTTTTGGTTACACCCGGAGACAAGGTGAAAAAGGGTCAGGTTCTAGCTGACGGACCCTCTACTGATGGAGGAGAACTCGCACTAGGTAAGAATCTTCTTGTTGCCTTTATGTGTTGGGAAGGGTACAACTTCGAAGATGCCATTATCGTTTCAGAGCGCTTGGTAAAAGATGATGTACTTACCTCAGTGCATATCCACGAGCATGAAGTTGATGCACGTGATACGAAACTAGGTCCAGAAGAAATCACGAGAGATATTCCAAACCTCTCTGATGAAATCATGGCAGATTTAGATGACTTAGGCATTGTTAGGGTTGGAGCTGAAGTAGGACCAGGAGATGTGCTGGTTGGAAAAGTAACTCCAAAAGGTGAAACGGAACTAACTCCAGAAGAACGCCTATTACGTGCAATCTTTGGAGAAAAAGCTAGAGAAGTTCGTGATACCTCAATGAAAGTCCCTCATGGTGAAACAGGGAAAGTGATTGACGTCAAAGTCTTTAATCGAGATGAAGGTGATGAATTGCCACCTGGAGTCAATCAATTAGTTCGTGTTTATGTTGCACAAAAACGCAAGATCAGCGTCGGAGATAAATTAGCCGGGCGTCACGGAAATAAAGGTGTTATTTCTAAGGTCCTACCGATTGAAGATATGCCGTATATGGCAGATGGAACACCAGTAGATATTATTTTGAATCCTCTTGGAGTTCCATCCAGAATGAACGTAGGTCAGGTTCTAGAAGCCCATTTGGGTTATTGCGCCCGTTGGGGATGGGAAGTAAATGGCCAACAAGAAGGTAACGATCCGGTTAGAGGAACAGAACAAAAGACTCGTCCTTCTACAGCCCCTGCTGTTCACGTCGCTACACCAGTTTTTGATGGGGCGTACTGGGATGAAGAAGACCAAGCTGGAAAGCATCCTACGATTCAAAAAATATTGACCAATATAAATCCTGAAGCATCTTCAGGCGACAGACTGATTGGAATAGATGGCAAAGCAACTTTATATAACGGTCGAACAGGGGACCCTTACGATAATGAAGTGACACTTGGGTATGTTTACATTCTCAAGTTGGCTCACCTAATTGACGATAAGGTACACGCGCGTTCTACTGGTCCATACTCCATGATCACGCAACAGCCACTTGGCGGTAAAGCACAGTTCGGTGGTCAGCGATTTGGAGAAATGGAAGTTTGGGCCCTTGAGGCCTATGGTGCTGCTTATTGTCTTCAAGAATTACTGACAATCAAATCAGATGATGTTTTGGG
>CAJXEU010000147.1 GCA_913052525.1 uncultured Actinomycetes bacterium | reverse complement strand
ATCAAAAAATAATTGGTAAAGAAATAATAAATACGAGTCCGAGAACGGCTACTACCCATCCAAGGAAACGAACCCACTGGGTTCTGTAATTAGCCCATAATTCACTTTCTTCTTGCCAACTATTTAATTCTTTCTCTAATTTTTCCCATCCTTCAGCAAATTGAGAGTCAAAACTGCCGAGAGTGATTTTTTCTCGATTTCCAAACATAGTTTTCAAAACTCCACTATCCCTTAGAGGGAGTTGATCTATAAGAACCGTTTTAGACTCATCTTCGGTTATTTTAATCTCACCACTTATTGCTCGTTCTAATAACCAAGCCGTCTTATGGTCTTCCGTAACCCGTTCAGTTAAGAGAATGCCCCCCTGATACGCGTCAATTTCTTTAGGGGGAGTGAAAGAAGTTGCGATTTGGTCCGACAATTCATCCACATCTGCTCGACGTATCAAAGTTTCTGTTTCGGCTCCAAAAGCAGCATCTACTGCTCCACCGCTACGAACTTTGTCTCGTCCAAAATATTTTAAAATTAAAACAACCATTAGAACTCCGAAAAGAGTTGCGGCGAGCCCTACAAAGGCTAAAAATAAAAGATTCCCAAAATCATTACCTGAATTAGGCGCTGAAGGTAACCCACTTATCTCAGGCGCAGATGCTAAAGAGTCTCCAAATAAGGCCGTTATGGTAACCCCTTCTTTGTCAAGTTGATTGAGTTTCACCTTGAGATGACCAGGTTGTATTTCTAAAATTTCACATTCTTTCGGAGAATCCCATCGACTCCCATAGCGACACTGCGGGTCCAGCAATTCAAATGGTGAAAGAATATTAAGTTCCGCTTTCTGGATCGGAACATTCCACCAAAATCCAACTCCATTCCAGGCAGTCTGTGTTAAATCTTCACTTACTAGAGTTTCAAGATCGTAAACGATTCTGTATCGATGATTACCTGAAACTGTTTGATAAGGAGATCCGATCCTAATTCTTTCATTTCCTCTCATTTCATACTGATCTGGAGCACTCGGAGAAGAAACTTCAATTATTGAGGATTCAACAAGATCTGGAATATCACGATAAATGCCGTGTTTGTCGGGTTTATAGGCAAAATCATAATCAATCACTTCGGTTATGCGAGCACTACCACCGGTATCTATTTCTGCTGTTGCCCAGAAAAAATCAATTTTCTCAGGTGAAAAATAAATCGCAGCGGCAACAACAAGCCCTGCAAAACAAGCAGCCGCAAAGCAAAATCGATTCGCTTTTTGACGGCGTTTAATTACTGAAGACATCTACTCATTGAAACTGTACGTCCACTGGGCCGCGAGCTTCTCCCTCGGCCTCAAAATAATCACGTTTTTTGAAGTTGAATATTGACGCAACGATATTTGACGGCAGAGTCTCTACCTTGTTATTTAGCTTTAGAACAATGTCGTTGTAATGTTGCCGAGCGTATGCAACCAGATCTTCTGTTTCTGCAAGATCTTCTTGCAGTTGAGAAAAATTCTCGTTTGCTTTTAATTCTGGATAGGACTCAGCAAGAGCAAAGACTTGGCGTAAGGCTCCAGTTAGCATATTCTCAGTTTCCGCTTGAGTAGTAACACCTTCAGCTGCTACCGCGGCATTACGTGCCTGTACAACTGCTTCAAGGGCTTCTCTCTCATGTGATGCATAACCTTTAACTGTCTCAACCAGATTAGGAATCAAGTCATAACGACGGCGTAGTTGGACATCAACGTGTGCCCAAGAATTGTCGACACCATTCCGTAACCTAATCAAAGCGTTGTATTGAAAAGCAATGAAAAATGTGACTACCAGCACTACGGCCAAAATGATCCAAGTCATCATAAAGATATCTCCTGTTAGGTGAAGAAAAATTTATCACATTTATCTCAAAATTATTAATTGGTGTATAACCGATATAGGTCGTACGAAAAATGATCTAACCGTATTTCAAAATAATTGACCACTTTCAAGAACGAAACCGGTTAGCGTGCGGTGATGGTCAAAGAGACTGGGGAAAAAATCCCGCTCAAAATTTATGCCATTCTTCTTGTTACTTTTCTTTCTGTTTTGTCACTCGTGGGCCAGATCACGATTCTTGGGAAACAGGTTTATGACATCACTGGAAGAGAGCTCGATTTGGGTCTTCTCGGATTAGCTGAGTTTGCTCCAACGTTTCTTCTCGCCCCTTTCACCGGTTCACTTGCTGATCGAATGGACCGACGGATTCTTTTTTTGTGGGCTCTTTTGGGAGAAGGAGCTGTCTCAGTAATACTTTTTTGGTATGCCACTACTAACCCAACTTCGATATTACCGATCTTTTGGTTAGTAATTTTTCTTGGTGTATGTAGAGCGTTTGCTGCTCCTTCAGGTCGGGCTCTTGCGGTAGATATGTCTCCGGTTTCTACTGTGCCTAGAGTTGTTGCTTTTGGCAGTATCGCTATGCAGTCTGGATTAATAATTGGGCCCGTATTATTTGGGTTTCTTTTCGTTGCATATGAACCGCTTCCGTATCTTGTTTCAGCAATTTGCCTTGGAGGAGGAGCTCTTATTCTCGGCTTTGTGCCAAGTAGCAAGATTCAACTTTTAAAAACAACTGGAACGAAAAATGCTCTGAGTGATGCTCTTGAAGGATTCAAGTTTATTCGACACACTCCAATGCTTTTTGGAGCTATAAGCCTAGATCTAGCCGCGGTTCTTTTTGGAGGTGCTGTCGCCTTACTTCCTGCAATTGCAGAGGATCGTTTAGGCGTAGGAGCTGTGGGGCTCGGATGGTTACGCGCTGCTGTGGGTATAGGTGCTGGTGTAGTGGCTGTTGCTATGGCTATTCGTCCTTTGAATCGTCATATCGGTAAAACACTTCTTTCTGTCGTAGCAGTCTTTGGATTAGGAACAATCGTTTTAGGTTTAAGCCGCAATTACGTTTTAGCTTTTGTGGCGGTCTTAATTCTTTCCGCCGCTGATGCAGTCTCCATGTTTATCAGAGCCACTCTTGTACCTCTTGCCACTCCTGGACATATGCGAGGGCGGGTTCTTGCTCTTGAAAATGTTTTTATTGGAGATTCTAACGAACTTGGGGCTTTTGAATCAGGTGTGACTGCTGCTCTAATGGGGTTGACTGGAGCAATCATTTTTGGCGGAGTTGGAACTCTAGCTGTAGTAGTAATTTGGTGGTTTTGTTTTCCTGTTCTTAGAAAAGTTAATCAATTTGATGAAGTTCAAACTTTCAATGAAGAGTCTTCTAGTTAGTGTAAAACCTTCTCTTCTGGGTGAACAGGGTGAGCATATGGATGTATTAGATGTCGACGAAAAACTTCAAAATAACCTGAATAGTGACCTGCCCCGTTCATAGATTCTGTAGTTGATTCAAGTTCAATAGATCTTTTAGGAAGCTCGTACCAAGGAACATCTGGGTCAGCATGGTGGGTGTCATGAAGATTATTATTTAAAAACAGAAGTGCCCAAAAACCTTTTGAACTAACTGTTGCCGATCGCGTGAGTTCCTGTTCTGTCCATTTATGTTCGCAGTAAGTGCGAACCAGAGTAAGTGAGATGCCAAGGTAAATCGCTATCAGATAATGCCAAAGAGAAAATTTCCCTAATTTGATTAGGCCAAAAAATAAAACAGCAGATGTTGCTAAATGAATAAGCCACCATCGGAGTAACCGCCCATCTCCGGACCTCACTTCAGAAATATCATGGCGAATAATTGAAATAACTTGAACAATGGGCCCTGTCAAAAATCGGCCTAAAAGAGTTTGGTGAAAAAACAGGAAACCTTTACTAAATGGAGACAATCTTCTCCAAGTGTCAGCTCTTATAAAAAAACTCTCTGTATCAGTACTTGGGTCAGTTAAATCGAGACATGCGTGGTGACGGAGATGTGAACGGCGATACACCCGATACGGCTGACACGGATTAATAGGAATCATGCCTAATAGTTCGTTAGCTGACTCGGAACGAAATGGATGGCCATGAACTATTTCGTGTTGCAACGAGCCATGCCATGTGATCAAAATCGCGAGTGTAAGTACTGAAAGAAAACTGCCCAGAACTTCATGGTAAAAAATCACAGATAGCCATCCGCCATAGACAGCGAGTGCTATCGCAACTGTTGGCCATTCAACTTGGCTTGGATAGACCTTGGCCATTTATCAATTCTAAAGCGAAAAGGCTTAATCATTGCAAAACAAA
>CAJXEU010000146.1 GCA_913052525.1 uncultured Actinomycetes bacterium | reverse complement strand
AATTCTTTGTCGGGTTTGGTAAGGGGTGGGGCGTGACTCCATCAGCTGAAGAATTCCAAAATAGATTGGACCGTATAAATTCAATTTTTACTTCGATACTGGATCATGCTGAAGAATCATCGCTAAGTAGATGCCCTTATCGTGATAGCCAAGATCTGTGTACGGCGCTTTTTTCCTGTAGGAATCAGGTTTCGATTGCCGGTGATTCGGGTTCTTTTTCTTGTAGTCATAATGGTACGTTTGACTATCGTCCTGCCTGGGAGTCAAATCCGAAAGGTTGGAAGCGTATGCAAGAAAAAACGGCCGCGATACGAGATGAAGCTCTAAAAAACCGTCAGTCGATTAATTAGCATAATGACAAAAGTCATTTCTGGAGAGTCTTCCTGTTCATCTGAATCGGATAAGACAATATTTGATTACGCTGATTTCCTTGATGTCAAGTTAGCGAGTACATGTTTTAGATCAGGTGAGTGTCATGAGTGCATAGTGGAAGTTAATTCTGATACTGCGTTAGTTTCTTACAAGACTGATTCAGAAGGTTTCCTTCCTGAAGGTTATCGCCTCGCTTGTCAAACCTATGTTAATTCTGGTGAAGGTGAAATAAGGTTTGAACCTTTGAATCGTAAACCAAGAATTCTTACTTCAACAGTCGCAAACACAGAACATGAAGTCTTCGATCCACTTATCAGTGTCAGAGATAATAAGGTTTTTTACGGAGATTTATCTGTTGACCGCTATAGGGGGGGATGTTACGGAGTTGCTTTAGATCTGGGTACTACGACAATAGTTATGGAACTCGTTGACCTGGAATCGGGATTAGTTTGCACTTCGGCAAGTGTCGAAAATCCACAAAGTTTCGGTGGTAGCGATGTGATGTCGCGAATCTCTTACGGTTCAAGAAGTGATTATTTTGAAGAGTTGCAAAAAGCTACAGTAAGTGCAATAAACAGGGTTACGAAAAAGATGTGTGACGAAGTAGGGATTAGACCTCCTCTGATTTATGAAGTTGTAGTAGTAGGGAACACCACCATGAGAGATATTCTTTTTGGTGTAGACATCCAGTCAATTGGGCAACGACCTTATAAGTCCAAAATTGAAACCGATTATTTAGAAGGACGACTTGCAACAACCTCTATTACTAGTCAGACGCGTTCAATTGGCATTAGAGCTAACAGGGAAGCTCGCTTATATAGTCTGCCCTTAATTTCTAGCCATGTCGGAGCTGATACTCTCGCAGCTGCTTGGGCCGCAGGCATGAATGAATCAAAAACCACCGAGATGCTAGTGGATATAGGTACGAATACAGAGGTTGTTTTGTGGCATGACAACAGTATTTTCGTAGCCTCTTGCCCTGCAGGCCCTGCTTTCGAAGGAGGGCTAGTTACGCATGGAATGCGAGCGTACGAAGGAGCTGTTGAATCTTTAAAGTTGGATTTGACAGGAAAAGTTTCCGATTTTTCTGTTATCGGAGACAGAGACCCTCTAGGTTTCTGTGGTTCTGGTTTAGTGGATTTACTTTCAGAATTAAGGGTAAATCAAATTGTTGACCAAGTCGGAGTCTTTCAAGGAAATCCAAAAATCAGTGAAATTAAGGTCTTTCATGACAATGATTTAATTTTTTCTAAGGAGGATTGTAGTAACTTAGCTCAAGCTAAAGCAGCTAATTACTGTGGTCAGGTCATTTTGATGCGTGTAGCCGGAGTCGACCCCATTGATATAGAGAAATTGCATTTGGCAGGTGCTTTTGCGAACTATGTAAATTTAAACAATGCAATGGAGATAGGGCTGTTACCTCCTGTCGATTTACAAAGAGTTAATAAGATAGGAAATGCTGCCTTGGATGGAGCCAGACAAGCTTTGAAGTCTAAAGAGGCTCGTAATGAGATGGAACGTTTAATTAGCGAAGTGACGCATATTGAGTTGGAAACAATACCAGAATTTTTTGAGATTTTTGTAGAAGGCTGTCTTCTTAAACCTATGCCTAAAGACTTATCAATTTTTGATCAAAGTGGAGAAAGGGTTGTTTGTGAATCAACAAAATAATGAGTTTTTGATCATTGGAGAGAATGTCCACACCACGAGGGCTATTACTAATAAGAGCCCAAGATTAGTTGAACAAAATGGAATCCAAGGACTCGGCTTTAAGTCTGTTGAAGGTGAGGAACTTTTTCTTCCACTTTCTGAGGAAATTAAAAATAGTCAAGAATACAGACAGAAGCGTATTAAACACATGAAGCTAGCTGTCCAAACGGGAATGTCAAATACAGCTGAATCACTTGTTGCCGTGGAGTACTTGCGTAAATCAGTTGTTGATCAGGAAAACGCTGGTACTCATTTTATTGATATAAACATTGATGAAATTTCTGTAAATCCTAATGAACAAGCCAAGGCTATGGATTGGCTTGTTACACAATGCAGAGAGATGACTACGTTACCTCTATCAATTGATTCCTCGTTATTAGAGTTGATTCGTACTGGCCTAGAAGCAGCAGCTAGAGAAGGAGGAGACAGAGGAGTAATGCTTAATTCGGCGAGCCTTGAAAGATCAGAAGCGCTAGACCTGGCCGTTGAATTTAATGCACGAGTAATCGTTACTGCTGCCGGTGAAAGTGCGATGCCATCAGGCGTAGATGAAAGGGTGCAGAATGCTTCAAAGATGATCGATTCCGCTCTGGAAATGGGAATAGAGATAGGTGATCTTTTTGTAGATCCTTTAGTGTTTCCAATTTCAGTTGATTCTTCTTATGGAAGAGACAGCCTTGATGCTATAGTTCAAATCCGTAAAGAATTTGGTGAAGAAATTCATATAACAGGTGGGATGAGCAACGTCTCATTTGGTATACCGATGAGAAGTGTTATAAATACCGTTTTCTTGGCATTGGTAATTGAAGCCGGTGCAGACAGTGGGATTATTGATCCAATAATGAATCCAATTGATCAAGTATTAGATGTTGATCGTTCTTCCGAGTCGTATGTTTTGGCTGAAAACACATTACTAGGCAAAGACGAGTTTTGTAGTGAATATATTTCAGCTTGGAGGGAAGGAAGAGTAGTTGCATTCTAAATTTAAAAAAATATTCAAAGAAAGTAATTTAAGAACCATTTTGGATGTGTTTCCGGTTCGTGATTATTCTCAAAGTGTGGAGGCAAAATGACAAAAATGCGAATGAACCAAGCTATTTCTAAAGCTTTAGAGGATGAGATGAAACAAGACGAAACTGTCGTGATCTTTGGAGAGGATATTGCAGCGGCTGGAGGACCATTTAAAACTAGTGATGGTTTGCTAGAGGAGTTTGGAGCGGAAAGAGTTAGAGACACTCCAATTTCTGAAATGGGATTTTTAGGTGCAGCTGTGGGAGCAGCAGCCACGGGTCTTCGTCCTGTAGCTGAAATAATGTTTATCGAATTTCTTGGAGTTGCACTCGATCAATTAGTTACCGAGGCAGCCAAGTTTCATTACCTATCTTCAGGGCTCTACAAGGTTCCTCTTACTATAAGAGCATCAGTTGGTGCTGGTTTAGGATTTGGAACGCAACACTCTCAAACTCTTGAATCCTGGCTTTATGGATGCCCAGGTGTGAAACTTGCTGCGGCTTCTGGTCCGCAGAGTGCTTATAGTCTTTTACGTGCTGCTATAAGAGATGAGAATCCGGTATTGTTGCTTGAACCTCGTGTTTTGTATTCGCAGCGAGATGATGTTGTGACTGGGGACTCAGCGGTAGCTGAATTGGGCGAAGCAAAAGTTGTTTCCTTTGGGGAAGATGTAACTGTTGTTGGTTTTGGTTCAACTGTGTCTACGATTGAGACCGCTTTGAAAGAGACAACTTTCTCAGCAGAAATTATTGATTTGCAAACTCTCATTCCATGGGACCGAGAGACAGTAATGAATTCAGTATCGAAAACTGGCAAATTGGTGTTGGTTGAAGAAAATCCAAAGTCATTTGGCTGGGGCGCTGAAATCGCTGCAACTATTTCAACTGAACTATTCGATGTTTTAAAAGCCCCAGTTTTGAGAATTACGGCACCTGATGTGCCAATCCCATTTGCGAAAGATTTGGAGGAAAGGTACTTGCCTAATTCAACATATGTAAAGTCACAAATTGAAGAATTCCTCTCGACAGGAATTCTTCCGAAGACATGGTGGCACGAGCAGAAAGCAGGGATTTGATGACAAGAGAACTTGATAGGCGTAAAG
>CAJXEU010000145.1 GCA_913052525.1 uncultured Actinomycetes bacterium | reverse complement strand
CGTGATTCTGTGTGAAAGTTGAAACTAAAAATTTTCGAAAAGCTATAGGTATTGCGATAATTTGTATTCTCCTACTCGGCCTCTATTCTGCTACCCAGTCAGAGTTGCTGGATGTTGATGAAATAGACGTGCTTATAACGGGAGGGAATGAAATAAGTTCAAATGAGGTGGTTGCTTTAAGCGGGATTTCACTTTCGCAATCGATGATTTCAGTTAATTCTGATAAAGCTGAGTCCTTAGTACTGATGAATCCGTGGGTGGATGAGGTTGATATAAATAAGGAGTGGCCTAACAGGGTTTCGATTTGGGTAAGTTTGCGAAACGCATTTGCTTATGTAAGTACACTTGAGGGCAAATTTGCAACCATTGATGCCGACGGAATCGTTTTAGAACTTTCTAAATTTAACTCATCTGATGATTTTGTGACTCTGATTGTTGAAAAGCTAGCTAATCCGGGAAGTAAAATTAAGGGCATTGAAATGATGCTCAGGGCAACAAGGGCTATCAGCCCTGATTTACAGCAATGGATAAAAATCATTTCGCCAACTGCGTCTGGTGTTCGAGCGGAGATGCAAGGATCTGTCTTTGTGAGATTGGGTGTCTCGGACGATTTCACGACCGCAATGACTGATTTGAAAGCAGTTCTTGGTCAGGTTGAGCTGATGTGTATACAGAGTATTGATGTCAGCGTCCGGGAAAATCCAATAATAGAAAGGGATAATTCAAAGTGTTGAAGGAATTTCACTAAAGGGTTGACTTTATAGTTCACTCCACGTAGTCTCATAACCACTAGGAGGAGTCAGGAGGAACCTTAAAGTTAAACTTTAAGGTTGGGCTTTCCGTTTAGAACAGTAAACGACTTTCAGTCACTAAGTAGATGGAGAAATGATTGTGACAACACCACAGAATTATCTGGCAGTAATAAAGGTGGTTGGAATAGGCGGTGGCGGTGTGAACGCTGTTAATCGCATGATAGATGTCGGTTTGAAAGGTGTTGAATTTATAGCCATAAACACCGATGCGCAGGCCTTACTAATGAGTGATGCGGATGTAAAACTCGACATAGGTCGAGAATTGACTCGTGGGTTAGGAGCAGGAAGTGATTCTTCGGTTGGTAGGCAGGCGGCTGAAGACTGTCGTGGTGATATAGAAGAATGTCTTGAAGGCGCCGACATGGTTTTCATTACTGCTGGCGAAGGAGGAGGCACCGGAACTGGAGCAGCACCAATAGTAGCTGAAGTAGCAAAGTCATTAGGAGCCCTAGTGATCGGAGTAGTTAGCAGACCGTTCACATTTGAAGGAAGAAGGCGATCAATGGAGGCTGACGCCGGTATCGCTGCACTTAGAGAAGTGGTGGATGCACAAATTGTGATTCCAAATGAACGCTTATTGTCAGTTTCTGACGAAAACACTTCCTTGATCGATGCTTTTGCTATGGCTGATGAAATTTTACTTCATGGTGTTCAAGGAATAACCAGTTTGATCACTACACCTGGACTCATCAACACGGATTTTGCAGATGTTAAGCAAGTCATGCATGAAGCAGGTTCGGCGATAATGGGCGTTGGTGAATCGTCAGGCGACAGTGCAGCCTTGCATGCAGCACGAAAAGCTCTTTCTAGTCCACTTTTAGAAGCTTCTATTGAGGGAGCTCAGCGAGTCTTGTTAAACATTACAGGTTCCTCTGAATTGGGAATAATTGAGGTTAGCCAAGCTGCTGACGAGATACATGGAGTCTCACACCCCGATGCAAATATTATTTTCGGAACAGTTATTGATGACGAGATGGCTACAAATGTTCGTGTGACAGTAATCGCGGCTGGTTTCGACCGTTGGGACAGCGACCGTGTTAGGAAACCTTCTAGATCTTTATTTAGAAACACTGATGAAAAAGAAGAAGGATTACTTGCTGATGTTTTTGGTGAAGAATTCGATGATGAGGACGGCTTGGAAGTCCCTGACTTTTTGAAGTAAAAATTTTGAGTGGCAAGAGAGCTTTTTCGACAGACTTTATCTGACGGAAATTTAATTGTTTCTTTAATTTCCGAAATTGAAGACGGTGATTTTTCATCAGATCAAGATCGAAATAGAAAACTAAAAGAGAATCAGTCAAGAATTCGTGACGGTGAGTGGAATTGGCTTTCTCAAGAACATGGAACCGAAATTATTTGGCTCGATGGAAACAAAGGAGCTTCTGGTATTAGAGGTGATGCACTTGCAACCTCTTCTTTCCAAAAAGTAATTGCTATAACAGTTGCGGACTGTTTGCCTCTATTACTAATAGAGGAAAGTGGTATTCTCAGTCTTATTCATTTAGGTTGGCGTGGTATCGAACAAGGTCTCTTAGAGAAAAGTATCCAATTAATTAAGACAATGAGCAATGAGCCGCTGAGTGCTGTTTTGGGGCCGTGCATTAATCCTTGTTGCTATGAATTCGGTCAAAATGAAATGGACACTCTTGTTGAGAAGTATGGGTCCAAAATAGTTGGTAAAACTCTCGCTGGTTCTCTTTCATTGGACATAAAGGAATGTGTTAGGGGAATATTGACTAGTTCTGATGTGGATATCAAATATGATGACCCTTTTTGCACAAGTTGTGATCCACGTTATTGGTCTTTTCGTTCAGAGGGTACTGATAAACGCCAGGTGATGATTGCATGGAAAGAGGAAACTGGGGAGGAGATTAGGAGAAAATGAAGGGTTCTTATATTGAAGAAGTGAAAGAGAGGGCTCAAGAGTTAGCTGAAGCGGTACATACGAAGAGCGGTGGAAATGCCATCTTGCTTCCAGTTACAAAAGGTTTTGGTGTGGGGGAGGTGCAGGCGATGTTGGAAGTGGGTTTAACTAAAGTCGGAGAGAGTTATGCGCAGGAGATGCTTGAGAAAGCAGAAATCATCACTGACGACAGACTCGCTTGGCACATGATAGGAAGAATACAACGGAATAAGGTTAGAAAATTATCAGAAACTGTGGATCTTTGGCATTCCGTGGATCGAGAAGAGTTAATCACTGAGATTTCTAAACATAAAAGTGATTCAAAAATTCTAATCCAGGTGGATATGAATGATAGGTATGAACAGGGAGGATGCTCTCCGGAAAATGTTCCGAATCTAATTGAATTTGCCTCTGATATAGGTGTAAAGGTAGAAGGCTTGATGACTATTGGAGTTGATCAGGATATTGAGGCGACTCGAAATATTTTTTCTGAGTTGGCTAAATTATCTAAAAGAATGGGTTTGAAGGAAATTTCTATGGGAATGTCGAATGATTTTGAAATAGCAATCGATTACGGCGCAACCATTTTGAGAGTTGGGAGGAGTATTTTTGGTGAAAGGGCAAAAAAGTAGAAAACTGTATATTTATCTCTTCAAGGTGATACTTTTTTCTTCAAGCCTAGAGTTACTATCCATTTAGCTATAACTTAGATGTACGGAGGCGTTATGTCATTTTGGCAAAAGACCATGCTCTGGTTGGGTTTAGGGCCAGATGAAATGTATGAAGGGATGTCTGATGGCGTCCGACCTCGTAGTTGGCCTCCTGAAGAGAACAGTGAAGAAATTGCTCCTTCAAAATCGACCAGAACTCCTATAAAAGCAAGATTGAAGGAAAATTTTACGGAGCAAAAGCCTTTAGTGGTGGAGTCGACTGGAACTGTTAGGCCTTTGCGTGCCGCACGCACTACCAAACCTAAGACGGAAGAACCAAAAAGCTTTAACGAGGTAACTGCTTTCGCTGACAGATATATCTCTGGAAATGCTGTTCTTGTTAAATTGGGAGGTGTTGAACATGCTGTTGCACGACGGATCATCGATTTTGCGAGTGGTTTATGTTACGCAGAAAAAGGTGAAATGGAAAGAATGGGAAATCAGGAGTACTTGTTGATTCCAAAAGATGCAACGGTAGATCCTGAGACGAGGGAAAAATTAAAAGAAGAACTTAAGAATATGTCGCAGGGATAGTCCGATGAGCAGTGTTATCTGTCTTTTGTTGCAAATCTATTCCTTGTTGATACTTGTGAGAGTTGTTTTTAGTTGGTTTCCTGTTTCGCCTAATGGAACAGCTGCTGTAGTTTCTGGATTTCTGTCGTTCGCAACCGATCCTGTTCTTCGACCCTTACGTAAAGTGCTACCTCCGATTCGTTTTGGTTCTGCGTTAATGGATTTGTCGCCGATTGTTGCATTTTTTGGAATAACGTTGCTGCAAAATT